>JAXDPC010000097.1:0-11992 GCA_034668525.1 Sphingomonadales bacterium | reverse complement strand
AGCCGTGCGTCTTCGACGGCCAACCCGTTGCGCTCCATAGCTTCCAGATGCTGATGGGCGGACTGGTGATTCCATCCCTGCGTATCAGCTATCTTATCGACGAGAGCGCCCTTGGCGTCACCGCGCTCATCAAGGCGCGCGACGGGCATTCTACACCGGAGCCACTGCCCCCGCCGCGAGCGGCTGAAGGACCCCTGCAGGAGAAGGTATCGACGCCTGCCGCCAATGAACAGGGTCACCTCCGAGTTCTTGACGACCTTCTGGAACTCAGCCCGCTCATACTTCGCGCAGAAGATGTATTCGAAACCTATAAAAGGCGAACCGGCAAGCCGTGGAAGGGGCGTAGCTCCAGCAAGGGAGCGGAGCAGTTTGCCGCCGAGTGTTTCGGCCGGCCCGCCAGCTATCGTGATGTCGAGGGCAGAAAGAAGAACGACGGCTATTTTTTTGATCCGCAATACGATCAGGCGGGACATCAAGCAGTGCGATCCCACCTGCTGATGTCGCATTCAAAAGTAACCCCCCTTATTGCCTCCGACCGTACCCGGCTCGTGCCGATTTTGGACTTGGTCCACGACCCAAGCGTCGCAAGCGGCTTCACAATGGAAAGCCTCTGCAGGAAAGCAGATGCGGCGAAAATAAGCTATTATGAGAGATATCTACGTACCATGCTCTACGCCCTGGTCGCAGTGAACGGCGTTCTGGGCGAGAATGAGGGAGAGACCGACATCTCGGCGATCCTCAAAGGTACTATGCGGGTCAATCCCGAGGAGAGTCGAACCGATCGGCTAAACTTTCTCCAGCGGGGCATTTTGTACCTGCTCACCGACGACGATAATCGTCTGCCGGACCTATTTGTCGCTCAGATGGGGTGGATGTTCCAGCTGCCGCGTACACTCAAGGTTCGTGAAGCCATCACGCGCGCGCATCTCGATTGGCTCGCCGCTGTGTGAACGACAATGGTCACTCGACCGTGACGCTCTTCGCCAGGTTCCGCGGCTGATCGACGTCCGTCCCCCTCGCCACGGCGACATGATAAGCGAGGAGCTGGACCGGGATCGCGTAGACCAACGGCGCGATCAAAGGGTGGACCTTCGGCATCTCGATGGTGGCGATCGTGTCGTGGCTCGCCGCCGCCAGCCCCTCGGCGTCGGAGATCAGGATCACCCTGCCGCCGCGCGCCTGGACTTCCTGCATGTTCGAGACGGTCTTCTCGAACAAAGGCCCGGACGGCGCGAGGACGATCACGGGCACATTGTCGTCGATGAGCGCGATCGGGCCGTGCTTCATCTCGCCCGCGGCATAGCCTTCGGCGTGGATGTAGCTGATCTCCTTGAGCTTCAGCGCCCCCTCCATGGCCAGCGGATAATCGGCGCCGCGGCCGAGATAGAGGACGTCGCGGGCGCCGGCGACGAGGTGGGCCATCCGTTCGATGTCCTCGTCATGGCCCAGCGCCGCGTTCATCGCCGCCGGCGCCTCGGAGAGGTGGCCGACGATCTCGCGCTCCTCCTCCTCGCTCATCCGCCCCTTGTCGCGCGCGAACTTGGCGGCGAGCGCGGCGAGGACGGCGAGCTGGCAGGTGAAGGCCTTGGTCGAGGCGACGCCGATCTCGGGGCCGGCATGGGTCGGCAGGAGGATATCGGCCTCGCGCGCCATCGAGCTGGTCGGGACGTTGACCACGACGGCGATGCGCTGGCCCTCGGCGCGGGCGTGACGCAGCGCGGCGAGGGTGTCGGCGGTCTCTCCCGACTGCGAGATGAAAAGCGCCAGCCCGCCCGGGTCCAGCACCGGCTCGCGGTAGCGGAACTCGGAAGCCACATCGAGGTCGACCGGCACGCGGGCGAACCGCTCGAACCAATATTTGGCGACCATCCCGGCGTAGAAGCTGGTCCCGCAGGCGACGATGGTGACGCGGGGAACGTCGGCGAAGCTCTGCTCCATCGCCGGCAGCGCGACGGTCTGCTCGAACGGCCGCAGATAGGAGGAGAGCGTCTGCGCGACCACGATCGGCTGCTCGAAAATCTCCTTCTGCATGTAGTGGCGGTGATTGCCCTTCTCGATCCGCGCCGCCGAGGCGCCGGAGGTGACGATCTCGCGCTCGACCTCCTGGTTGGAGCGGTCGTAGATGGTGGCGCCGTCGCGCCGGACCACCGCCCAGTCGCCTTCCTCGAGATAGGCGATGCGCTGGGTCAGCCCCGCCAGCGCCAGCGCGTCCGAGCCCAGATAGGTCTCGCCATCGCCATAGCCGACGGTGAGCGGCGCCCCCATCCGCGCACCGACCAGCATGTCCGGAAAATCGCGGAACAGGATGGTGATCGCGAAGGCGCCGTGGAGACGCGGCAGGACCGCCGCGACCGCTTCCTGCGGATTCCTGCCCTGCTTCAGCTGGTGGTCGATCAGATGGGCCACGACCTCGCTGTCGGTCTCGGACTGGAAGCTGCGGCCGGCCGCCTGCATCTCCTCGCGCAGGGGCCGGAAATTCTCGATGATGCCGTTATGGACCAAGGCAACGCCGTCGACGACATGCGGATGGGCGTTGCCGACCGTCGGCGCGCCGTGCGTGGCCCAGCGGGTATGGGCGATACCCGTGGTGCCGGCGAGCGGCTGGTCCGCGAGAACCCGGGCGAGATTGTCGAGCTTGCCCTCTGCACGACGCCTTTCGAGCTTGCCGTCGACGATGGTGCAGATGCCGGCGGAGTCGTAGCCCCGATATTCCAGCCGCCTCAGCCCCTGCATCAGCCGGTCGGCGACCTCCTCCCGCCCCAAAATCCCGATGATCCCGCACATTCGCTTCTACTCCGCGACCCCGCCGGGGAGGCCGAACCAAAATCAAACCGTTCGGGCTGAGCCTGTCGAAGCCCTGCCTTCAATACCGCGATAGAGAAAAGAACTGGCCTTCGACAAGCTCGGGCCGAACGGGCCGAGGGATCGCCTACGCCTTGTTCCTTGCGGCCTTCTTCGCCGCCATGGCGGCGCGGAAACGGGCGGCCCAGCCGGGGCGCTCGCTCTGCGCGCCGCGGGCGAGCGCGAGAGCGTCGGCTGCGACGTCGCGGGTGACCACCGAGCCGGCTCCGACGATCGCCCCTGCGCCCACCGTCACCGGCGCGACCAAGGCGCTGTTCGAGCCGATGAAGGCTCCCTCGCCGATCACGGTCGGATATTTCAGGAAGCCGTCGTAATTGCAGGTGATGGTCCCCGCGCCGATATTCGCGCCCGGTCCGATCTCGGCATCGCCGAGATAGGTGAGGTGATTGGCCTTGGCGCCCGGTCCGACCCGAGTCTTCTTCACTTCGACGAAGTTTCCGATTTTCGCTTTCTCGCCGATCTCCGCGCCGGGCCGCAGGCGCGCGAACGGGCCGATCTCGGCGCCGGCGGCGATGGCCGCGCCTTCGATGTGCGAGAAGGCGCGGATCGTCGCGCCGTCGGCGATGCGGACGCCCGGACCGAAGAAGACGTTCGGCTCGACAAGAACATCTCGGCCGATCTGGGTGTCGTGAGTGAACCAGACCGTCTCCGGTGCGACCAGGGTCGCGCCCTCGGCCATCGCCTGCTCCCGCCGCATGCGCTGCCAGGCCGCTTCCTGGGCGGCGAGCTCGGCGCGGCTGTTGATCCCTTCGACCTCGGCCGCCTCGGCCTCGACGACCGCCGAGCGCCGGCCGTCCGCGGCGGCGAGCATGACGATGTCCGGGAGATAATATTCGCCCGCGGCATTGTCCTTGCCGACCCGGCCGAGCAGCGCCCAAAGGTCGGATGCGCGCACCGCCATCAGGCCGCTGTTGCACAGGTCGACCGCCCGCTCCGCCTCGCTCGCGTCCTTGAACTCGACCATCTTCTCGATGGTCCCGTCCGCTCCCGCCAGGATGCGGCCGTAATGCTTCGGATCGTGGGGGCGCGAAGCGACGACGACCACGGCCGGAGCGTCATCGCCGCCGAGCCGCTCGCGCATCCGGCGCATCGTATCGGCGGTAACGAAGGGCGTATCGCCGTAGAGGATGAGGATGTCGCCTTCGAAGCCCGCGAGCGCGGCCTGCGCCTGTTGCACCGCATGGGCAGTACCGAGCTGCGGCTCCTGCACGACGACGACGCCGCCGTGCCGCGCGACCAGCGGCTCGACCTGCTCGCGGCCGCTGCCCACGACCACCGCCACCTTCTGAGCACCGATCGCCTCGACGCTCGCCAGCAGATGCTCGAGCATCGGCCGGCCGGCGATCGGGTGGAGCACCTTGTGCAGGTCCGATTTCATCCGCGTGCCCCTGCCCGCGGCAAGCACGATCGCGGCAAGGGGACGGGCGGCTGTCATGCCGTCCCTCTAGCCGCCGGACCTTGCCAATTCCATAGCGCCCGCGCGAGAGAGGAGGCTTGCCTCGGGCGGCGCGTCATTCGCCCGGGCGGTAGGTCCGCTCGGTATGGCCGGCGAGCTGGTCGGGGTGGAAATAGACTTCGCGCAGGCTGCCGGCGGCGTAGCGCCCGGCCTGATCGTTGAAATGGGGAGAGCCCGGGCTTCCGCTCTCTCCGCCGGCGGTGACGGCGCGGGCGCGCACGCGCGGACCGAGCTCGACGATGGCGACGAAGCTGTTGCCCGAACTCCCGTACCAGCGCCGCGTGCCGGGATAGGCCCTGGCCCCGAACGAGGCGAGCGAGCCCCAGGTGCCGCGGGTGAAGCCGACCGGGATGCTCGGGGCGGCGTCGGAGAAAGGATGGTCGATCGCGCCGCTGACGCGCTGGAAGCGGTTGATCTCGCCCCACGGCACCCGCCAGCCGCCATGCGCGCGCTCGAGGCGGTCGAGCGCCGCGGCAAAGGCCGCGAGCTTCTGGTCGGGAGTCGTTCTTTCGAACAGGAAATCGACCCAGCGGCTGCTGAGCGGCCGCTGCGCCTGCGGCACGGACTCCACCATCTGGTCGGCCCAGAAGGAGGCGAGCGTCGTGGGCACCGAATCGACGCCCCAGCGATAGTCCCAGCCGCGGAGCGCAGCGATCGGCTCGGCCAGCCGGCGCCGGCGCGGGTCCGAGGGCCCGAGCGCGTCATAGGCGCGCAGCAGCGCCGGCACGAGCGCGGCGAAGCCCGGCTGGTAGCTGTCGTAGGCGGCGTCGCGCAGCCGCTCCGCAGTCCAGCCGCTCTGCCCCTGGAGCAGCACCAGGGCATGCTCGCCGCGCGCATTCTCGCCGAACTCGTCCATGTAGCGCGGAAAGGCCGAAGCGCGCGGGCTGTGCAGGCCGGCGGCCGAATAGGGCCAGTTGTTGGTATTGAAGACCCAGCCGTTCGGCGGGTTCACCACCCGCGGCGCGTCCCCGAGCGCATGGAGCTCGCCCCAGTCTGCGGCAGGATCGCTGCCGTCGACCGGGCGGGTGTAGTCGAAACGGTCGTTGCGGCGTGGGATGAACTGCGGGTGGAGATAGGCGATCGTGCCGTCCGCATCGGCATAGATTGTGTTGTTCGACGTGTTGGCGCGAAACTCCAGCGCGCGGAGATAGGAGGCGAAATCGCGCGCCTTCGTGCGCAGGAAGGATTGGCTGAGCGCCTCGACCGGCCGATGCATCAGCGCCACCGCGATCAAGCGGTCCCCCTCGGCGCGGACGATCGGGCCGTGATGGGTGCGAAAGACGCCGAAGGTGCGGCTGTCGCGCCCGCCGTCGGGCGTGCGGTAGGCGATCGTGACCGGTTCCTCGCTCAGCGGGCGCAGCTCGCTGCCGTAGCGATAAAAGTCCTGGTGACCCTCGTCGACGATCGTCTCGGCGAACTCGTCGACCGCGTCGAGGCCGCTGGTCGTGTGCATCCAGGCCACACGCTCGTTGAAGCCCTGATAGACGAAGAACTGCCCCCACGTCGCCGCGCCGTAGACGTTGAGCCCTTCCCCGCTCGTCACCTGCAGCTCGGAGCGGAAGAAGAAGCTGGTGTGCGGGTTGATCAGCAGCAGCGCGCGCCCGTTCTCGGTGATCGCCGGGGCGATCGCGATGCCGTTCGAGCCGCGCCGCTCGAAGTCGCGCGGCGCGGCCGAGAAGCCCGGGACCGATCGACCGGAGTAGAAGGCTTCGAGCTGGGCGAGGTCGACCCGCTCGATGTCGCCGCCGATGCTGCCCTCGCTGAAGCTCAAGGCCATCCACGGTTCGAACCGGGTCAGCACGCGCGGCCGGGTCTGCGGGTGCGTCGCGAGGTAGAAATTGAGCCCGTCCGCCCAGGCGGTCATCAGGCGCCGCAGCCAGGCCGGCGCGGCGGCGTAGCGGGCGCGCAGGTCGGGCTCGTTGATCCACAGGCGCTGGCGCAGGTCCGACCAGATCGCCCGCTCGCCCTCCGCCTCGGCGAGGCGGCCGAGATTGGTCAGATAGTTGGTCTCGATCCGGTTGAAGTCGTCTTCGGCCTGGGCGTAGATCATGCCGAAGACGGCGTCGGCGTCGCTCCGGCCGCGGACATGGGCGATGCCCCAGTCGTCGCGGACGATGGTGACTTGGCCGGCATGGGCCTGCCAGCGCGCCTGCTCGGATCCGGGGGAAGGGACGGTCGCGCAGGCGCTCGCCAGCGTCAGGATCAGGAGCGCGAGGAGCCGGCGCAGCATCGCCGCGACCTGCGCCGCGTCCGCGGCAAAGTCCAGCCTCAGCGCGTCGCCTTGGTCCAGAGGTGGCGCGCGAGCATCAAGGGGGGCATCCGCATCCAGTGGGAGCGCAGGTAGAAAGCGAAGCGCAGCGCTCGACGGGTCGGCTGGCCCCAGCCGTTGCGGGCGAGCAGGCGGGCTTCGAAGAATAGGTCGGAGAGGCGGCGGCGGCCCGCCAGGGCCGGATCGACCGGCGTGGCGTAGAGACTGCGCGCGAGCCGGAGGGCGCGGGCGACGGCGGGGCGCAGCTGGTGCAGCCGGGCGCGCTCCGCGAGGCGGGGCCAGAAGCCCGGATCGCGGGCGGTGAACTCGCGCAGCATGCGGTCGATGTCCCAGAGGTTGCGCAGGCCCCCGGCGAGATCGCCGTCGGCGAACAGATGGGCGGCCGAGTGGACCACCATGTCCTCGGGCGAGAGGGTGCGATGGCCGTTTTCGAGCGCGATGCTGGCGCGGATCAATGCCGCGGAGTCGGGGGTCGGCCGCGCCGTCGGCGGCAGGATGGTGTGGTGGACGTCGATCATCCGGTCGCGGCTGCGGTGGATGAGCGGCGGCAGCTCGTGCATCCAGCGGCGATAATAGAGGTCGTCATAGGCATCCGCCTTGACCCATTCCCAACCCGCCTGCAGCAGCGCGCGCTGGACGTCGTCGAGGCGGTCCCTGGGGACGAGGATGTCGAGGTCGCCGATCGAGCGGCCGCGGCCCGCATCGAGGCCGGCGGCGACGATGGCGGTGCCCTTGAGCAGGATCATCGGTACGCCGGTCGCCGCAAGGGCGCGGCGCGCCATCTCCGCCTCCCAGAGAGCCTGGGTTCGCGCCTGCTCCGAATCCCGCCGCGCATCCTCGAGGATGTCCGCCACTTTGCGCGGCAGGCCGGGCTCTCCTTCGAGACGGAATGCGAGGCTGCCGAGCAGGGATTCGGCGCGGGCGGCGGTAACGAGTGGAGTCCATTGATCCGGGTTCAGTGCGCGAGCGGCGGCGGGCTCGGCCAGGATGCGGGCGAGCAGGCGGCTCATTGCGGCAGCTCCCGGAACAGCTCCTCGACCAGCGAGATCGCCGTGTCCGTGTCCGGATAATCGATCGCCACCGCCGGACAGGCGCCGACGAGGTGCGACAGCGCCTCGAATCCCCGCAATGCCAGCGCGACGTAATTGGTCGAGGCCTGGGTCAGCCGGACGAACACCTCCGACTGTCCCACCGGCCGCATCGCCCGTTCGGACCCGAAGCGGGGGAACAGGATCAGGGCCGGGCGCGCCGGCTCGGTCATCCGCGCGACGGCGTCGGCGCGCGGCTTCAAGTGGCGGATCGTGCCCTTGGGAGTCCCTTCGAGCACCGGGCCGAAGCGCCCCTCCCCCGCCACCTTGCGCATCACCGCGATCGAGCCGTTCTTGAGGCTGATCGCGCGCGGGAAGGGATGGAGCAGCCCGCTCTCGCAGTCGAGCAAGGCGAATTCGTCGCCCATCAGCCGCCAGCCGCGCTCGCCCAGCAGGGCCGCGAGCGTCGACTTGCCGGCGCCGGATTCGCCGGTGAGGATCACCGCGCGTCCGCCGCGCTCGACAGTGGCGGCGTGGAGCAAAAGGAAGCGCTTCTGGCCGAGCGCCATCTGCAGGTTCATGCCCATTTCGGCGGCGAGCAGGCCGTGGGCGAGCGACAGGGGCGCCGCATCGGGCAGCATATAGTCGCCATGGATGGCGACCGACGGCCGCAGCCAGCGCCGCCACGGCTTTTCGGGCTCGAGGCGGACGGTGAAGTCGCAGACCGCGTCGGCGGGCGCGGGGTAATCGGCGTAAAGGCCGGCGAGCGCCGCCACCGGCGCCTTCCAGGGCGAGCCGACCCGGAACGCCACCGGGCCGATCGCCACGTTCAGCGCATGCCTCATGCCCGCCTCACCAGGCCGGCGGCCTCGAGCTCGTCGAGCCGCGCCTCGATCGCCTCGGCGCTCCCCTCCTCGATCTCGTAGACGGCCGAGATGCGCGCGAGCAAAGTGCGCGCATCCGCCGGCCCCTGCCGGAGGGCGTCGAGGATCTGCGGCGCCGGGGGCGCGACGAGATGGGTCATCCCGGAAGGGGCGTGGAACAGGGCCGTCAGCCCGTCGAGCTGGACCGCGCGGACCGCGCCCTGATCGTCCGCGATGTAGATGGGGCCGGCCACGGCCGACCGGTCAGCGCGGCAGCTGCAGCGAGGCGTAGCAGGTGAAGCCGCTCATCCCCGACTGCAGGCGGCGGATATAATTGGCGTAGGCCTGGGCCGACTGGCTGTCCATTCCGTTGGGGGTCAGCCCGCCCCGCAGCAGGGTCTTCGCCTCCTCGCCGGTGATCGGCCGCGCGGGCGGCGCGAACGAGCCCGGCGTCCCCGGCGCCACCAGCGAGCCGTCCGCCGCGATATACTGGCCGCTATGCTCGGGCCCCGGCACCGGAATCTCGCAGTTCATCACCGAACCGACGGTCTGGGCGAGGGCCGGCCGGATGGTGACGACCGTCGAGGCCGCCGCCGCGCCGAGCGCGAGCACGGTCCTCCGCGTCGGATTGGCCAGTACGCCTTCCTTGCTGCTCTGCTCGCTCATCACATCGCCCATAAACCGGCGCGCCTTACATAAGGGTAAAGCGGCGGCCGGACGAGGCGCCGGGACCGACCGTCCCTTTCCGGCACAGAGCGACGGAGAAAAGTTGTTGCGGCGGCGTTGGAGGATCGGCGGCGCGCGCGGAGCGGCCGCCTGTCAGCGCGCGCCCGCGACAGGGCGCCGCTCCGCATAGGAGAGATGCCATGAGATCCGTCCTGTTCGGCGCCGCCTTGCTGCTCGGCACCGCCGCCATCGCCCAGCCCCCCGCCGACGACACGACCGATGACACCACGATGACGACCACCACCGACACGACGACGGAGATGTCGCAACCGGCGTCCACGACCACCACGACCAGCACCACGATGCAGACCACGGGGGGCGTCAATGGCGGCGGGATGGTCGCACCGGGCAACACCCGCCCGGCGACCGACGCGCGCGGCATCCCCGTGATCTCGGCCCCGGCCGTCGCGCCGCAGGGTTGGAACGGCAACGGCCCGCCCGCGCCGGCCAGCGGCCCCGCCCCGTCGATGGGCGCCGCCACCGACCTTCCGCCCTGCTCGCGCACCGTCACCGACCGCTGCGTCCAGACCTACGAGCGCGGCCGCGCGCCGCGGTGATGGGTCTGAACACCAAAGCAAGGAGTGTGAGTATGAAAGCGTATCTTTTTGCGGCCGCGCTGGCGATCGGCGGCACCGCCTTCGCCCAGACGGGCAGCACGGTGAACGACCCGTCGCAGGCGAGCGGCCCCCGCGGCGTCACGCAGCAAGGCACCGACCCTGAGGGCCAGGCCTGCACGCCGGCCGGGTTCAATCAGAACAGCAATGTCTATCCGGTCTGCACGGCGCTCGGCGGGACGGGCGCCAACGATGCCCAAGCGACGCCGCGGCCTTGCTCGCGGACGGTCACCGACCACTGCGTCCAGACCTACGAGCGCGGAGTCCGGCGCCGCCGCTGAGGCGCCGCGGCGTTTACATGTTCCGCCGTCGCTGGCATCGGCGCAGCCGGTCAGCGACGGAGGAGCTATTGACGATCTCATTCGAAGGACGGGTCGCGATCGTGACCGGAGCCGGCGGGGGCCTCGGGCGCGCTTATGCGCTGGAGCTGGCGCGGCGGGGCGCGAAAGTCGTCGTCAACGATCTCGGCGCGGCGCGCGACGGGTCCGGCGCTTCGGACGCGGCCGAGCGGGTGGTCGAGGAGATAAGGGCCGCCGGCGGCACCGCGATGGCGAACGGCTCCAGCGTCACCGATTTCGAGCAGGTCGAGGCGGTGGTGGCCCGCGCCGTCGAAGTCTGGGGGACCGTCCATGTCCTGATCAACAATGCCGGCATCCTGCGCGACAAGTCGTTCGCCAAGATGAGCATGGAGGATTTCCGGCTGGTCGTCGACGTCCACCTGATCGGCTCGGCCAACTGCACCAAGGCCGTGTGGGAGCGGATGCGCGAGCAGAATTACGGCCGCATCCTGATGACGAGCAGCTCGACCGGCCTCTACGGCAATTTCGGCCAGGCCAATTACGGCGCGGCCAAGCTCGGCCTGCTCGGCCTCGCCAGGACGCTCGGGCTCGAAGGCGCCAAATACAATGTCCGCGTGAACACGATCGCGCCGACCGCGGCGACGCGGATGACCGAGGACCTCTTCCCGCCCGAGATGCTGGCGGCGTTCAATCCGGACAACGTGGTCCCCGCCGCGCTCTTCCTGGTCTCGGAGGACGCGCCCTCGGGCGCGATCGTCGGGGCCGGGGCGGGAGTCGTCCAGGCGGCCTATGTGACGCTGACGCCGGGAGTCGCGCTGCCCGAGGGCGAGCGCACCGTCGAGGCGGTGGCGGCCAGCTGGGACCGGATCACGGACCGGACCTTCGAGATCGTCCCCCAATCGGGGGCCGAACAGGCGATGCTGATCCTCAAGACGCTCCAGGAAGCCAAATCGTAAGGGCTGGGCCTTAGCCGGGGTCGCAACGGAGGGGGCATGTACAGCGAATCGGACATCCAGTCGGCGGTCGACGCCGGCATCATGACGCCCGAGACGGCGGCCGCGTTGCGCGGGCACGTCGCGGCCAGGCGGCAGATGCCGCCGGCCGACGAGGAGCATTTCCGGCTGCTCGGCGGCTTCAACGACGTCTTCATCACCCTGGCTCTGCTGCTCCTGCTCTTCTTCCCGATCTCGATCGGCAACGGCTATGTCGTCGCCGCCGCCTGCTGGGGCATCGCCGAGTTCGTGACGCGCCAGCGCCGGCTGGCGCTGCCGAGCATCGTCCTGCTCGTCGCCTTTTCGCTCGGAGTCTATCTGGAGACGCTCCAGTCGATCGGCGCGACCGGCGGCGGCTGGCTGCCCGATTCGCGGCCGGAAGCGGCGACCGGCGCCAGCGCCGCCGCGTTCCTCGCGACGCTGGCTTATTGGTGGCGCTTCCGGATCCCGATCGCGCAGGCGGCGATGGCCGCCATCGCCCTCGCCGGCATCGTCCAGTCGGTCGCCGCGCAGGCGCCCGAGAGCGGCCTCACCTGGCCTTTGCTCGGGGCCGGCGGCGTGGCCATCTTCGCTTATGCGATGTGGTGGGACATGAGCGACCGCGACCGCCGCACCCACCGCGCCGACGTCGCTTTCTGGCTGCATCTGCTCGCCGCGCCGCTGATCGCCCATTCGGTGTTCCGCCAGTTCGGCCTGTTCGGCGCGGCGACGGCGGAATGGGCGCCGGTCGTGCTCGCCATCTACATCGTCTTCAGCCTGGTGGCGATCGTGGTCGACCGCCGCGCGATCCTCGTCTCGGGCCTCGGCTATGCGCTGGCGGCGGTCACCGGCCTGCTCGGCGACGTCGGCGCGGGCCTGATCGGCGGCACCCTGCTGCTCGGCG
>JAXDPC010000096.1:0-6380 GCA_034668525.1 Sphingomonadales bacterium | reverse complement strand
CGAAGGCCTTGGCTTCGCGCCAGTGGTGGACCGGCTCGATCGGCACGACGACGTGGAGGCCCTTGCCGCCGGTGGTCTTGACGAAGGCGGCGAGGCCGAGCGCGTCCAGCCGCTCGCGGATCTCGAGCGCGGCGCGGACGACGTCGGCGAAGCCGAGGCTCTCGTCGGGATCGAGATCGAAGACGATCCGGTCGGGCCGGTCGGGCCGCTCGACGGTAACCCCCCAGGGATGGATTTCGAGCGTCCCCATCTGCACCATCGCGACGAGGCCGGCGGCGTCCTCGATATAGAGATAGGGTTCGTCGAAGCCCGGGATCGGGACCTCTTTGAGCTGGGGCAGCACGCCCGAGGCGGCGTGGCGCTGGTAGAAGCATTTCTTCTCGGCGCCCGCCGGGCAGCGCACCATCGTCACCGGCCGCCGCGCCACGTGCGGCAGCATGACCTCGGCGACGGCGAGATAATATTCGGCGAGCTCGTTCTTGGTGACGCCCTGCTCGGGCCACAATATCTTGTCCGGGCTGGTGAGGCGGACCCCCTCGACGATCATCTCCTCGCTCACGACGCGGCCTCCAGCTCGGCGGCGAGCGCGGCCGGGCGCGCCTCGTGCCGCAATTGATCGAACCGGCACTGCTCCGGCGCCTTGTCGGGGCGCCAGCGCAGGAATTTCGTGCCGTGGCGGAAGCGCTTGCCGGTGACATGGTCGTAGCGGACCTCGGCCACCAGCTCGGGCCTCAGCGGCCGCCAGTCGCCGGAGCGCTCGGTCGCCCAGCGGCTCGGCCCGCCGGGGGCGTCGCCGGTGAAGCCCGGCGGCCCGATCAGGGCCTCGAGCCGCTTCGTCAGCGCTGCCTTGTCCTGGTCGCCGAACGAGGAGGTGAAGCCGACATGATCGAGCAGGCCCTCTTCATTGTAGAGGCCGAGCAGGAGCGAGCCGACGATGCGGCTGCCGGTGCCGTAGCGGAAGCCCCCGACCACGCAGTCCGCCGTGCGCAATTGCTTGATCTTGACCATCGCCCGCTCGCCGGCCTGGTAGGGCCCGTCGCGGCGCTTCGCGACGACGCCGTCGAGCGCCCCCCCGGCCATGTCGAGCCAGCCCTGGGCGACGTCGCGCTCGCAAGTCATCGGCGAGAGCAGGATCGATGCGTTGTCCTCGCGGGCGTGGAGCGCCTCGAGCGCGGCGCGGCGCTCGGACAGCGGCCGCTCGGCGAGGCTGCGCCCGTCGGGGCCGGCGAGGCAGTCGAACAGCATCAACTGCGCGGGAGTCTCGCGGGCGAGCTTGCGAATTCGGCTCTCCGCGGGATGGAGCCGCATCTGCAGCGCGTCGAAGGACAGGATGCCGCCGATCGGGATGACGAGCTCGCCGTCGAGGATGAAGCGCCCCGCCTTCATCGCCCGCAGCGCGTCGACCACTTCCGGAAAGTAGCGGGTGAGCGGCTTCAGCGCCTTCGACTGCAGCGCCACCGCCTCGCCGCTCCTGAAGGCGAGGCAGCGGAACCCGTCCCATTTGGGCTCGTACTGCCACCCGCCGCCGTCGGGCAAAGCATCGACCGACTTCGCCTCCATCGGCGGCAGCGGCGGCGCCAACGGCAGCCCGGACAGCTCCTCCACAGGTCCTCCAAACATGGTTTGGGAGGAGACTCTCCTCTGCGCGCGCCGGTTCCCTCCCGCGATTTCCGCAGCCGGAAACACACCGTTGGTTAACGCCTTGGGACGATGATTGCGGTGAACGGCGACTCCGGTGCGGCGGAACGAGTCGGATCGAGGCGGCCGGTCATTGAGAGGCAGCGCGAAACAAACGTACAACCGGCAGTGACCGGGGAGGGTCTCCAATGTTGGTAACGCGTAGGCAGTTCATCGAGGGCGGAGTCGTCGCCGGCGCCGCTACCATGCTCGGCGCATCCCCCGCTTTCGCGGGCGCGATCGGGGACGGCGCCTATCCGCCGCGCAGCCCGGCCCGGGTCACGGTCGACCCGGTCGTCGACACCCGCCTCCTCGCCCGCGCCCGCGCCTCGTTCGAGCGGCATCGCGCGAGCATCCGCAACATCGACCAGGTCGGCATCGTCGATTTCTCCAAGCCCTCGGCAATGCCGCGCTTCTACATCCTCGACACCTACAGCGGCCGGGTCTCCTCGCACCTCGTCGCCCACGGCCGCGGCTCGGACCCCGAGCATAGCGGCTGGCTGCGCCGCTTCTCCAACTCGGTCGGCTCCTACGCCTCGTCCAACGGCGCCTATGTCACCGGCGACTATTATCCCGGCCGCTACGGCCGCTCGCTGCGTCTGTCCGGGCTCGACTACAGCAACAGCAATGCCGAGGCGCGGGCGATCGTCGTCCACAGCGCCTGGTATGCCGAGCCGCACGTCCTCGCCGAGAACGGCCGCCTCGGCCGCAGCGAGGGCTGCTTCGCAATGTCCTACAACAGCCTCCAGCAGACGCTTGCCCGGCTCGGGCCCGGCCGCTTCCTCTACGCCGACAAGATCGACGCCTGATCCTCGGAAGCGGCCCACGCCATCACGGCCGATAGCGGAGCGCCTCCACCAGCAACGCGAAGGCGGGCGAATGCTGCCGCCGGCTGGGATAATAAAGGTGGTAGCCGGGAAACGGCGGCGACCAGTCGCCCAGCACACGGATTAGTCGCCCGGCTTCGATGTCGGCGCGCACATAGTCTTCCGGCAAATAGGCGATTCCGACCCCTTCGAGCGCAGCCCGCAGCGCCAGCGCGACGTCGTTGACGATGAATTGTCCTTCGACGCGGACATTGAGGGGGCGGCCGCCCTTTTCGAACTCCCATGCATAGAGCCCGCCGCGCGTCGGAAGCCGGAGGTTGATGCAATTGTGCTGCGCGAGCTCGTGCGGCGTCCGCGGTGCGCTGCGGGCGACGAAATAGGCGGGGCAGGCGACGGCAGCCATGCGCAGGTCAGGCCCGATCCGGACGGCCACCATGTCCTTGGCGATCGTCTCTCCCAGCCGCACGCCGGCATCGAAGCGTTCGGCGACGATGTCGACGAGAGCCAGGTCGACGCTGATCTCGACCTTGATGTCCGGATAGTCCGAAAGGAGCCTCGCGAGCGCCGGCCAGAGGATCGTCTCCGCGGCGTCGAGGCCCGATGTGATGCGGATCGTGCCAGCGGGCTTGTCGCGCAGCGCGTTGAGGCCGGCCAGCTCGGATTCGATCGCGTCGAAATGCGGGCCCACGGTCGCCAGCAGGTGCTCCCCCGCTTCGGTTGACGCGACGCTGCGCGTAGTTCTGGTCAGCAGGCGCACGCCCAGCCGTTCCTCGAGGCCGCGGAGCCTGTGGCTGAGGGCAGACGGCGAGACGCCGATCTGCGCCGCCGCGCGCGTGAAGCTGCGTTCGCGCGCGACGGCGCGGAAGGCGAGCAGATCGCTGATGTTCTGGCGCGGCATTGATGAGCTGACCTCACAGGTTCATGCCAATGCCGAGGGCTAGTCGCAAGGTACGCGCGACCCTAAATCTCGTCCGCAGGCGCTCGCTACGCGCCGCGGCAGATGGCGATGGGTCGGCCGCGAGCACCGCCCGTCGCGTTGACGGGTGAATACAGAAGAACGCTCTACCGGAGGAACTCAGATGACCGTCCAAGCCTATGGCGCCTATGCCGCCGACAAGCCGCTCGAGCGCATGTCCATCGAGCGGCGCGCGCCCGGGCCGCGCGACGTCGAGATCGCGATCGCCTTTTGCGGTGTCTGCCATTCCGACTTGCACACCGTCCGCTCGGAATGGGGCGGGACGCTCTATCCCTGCGTGCCCGGCCACGAGATCGTCGGCCATGTCACCGCGGTCGGCGGCGAGGTGACGAAGTTCGCGGTGGGCGACGCGGTCGGCGTCGGCTGCCTGGTCGACAGCTGCGGCCACTGCCCGTCCTGCGCCGTGGGGCTCGAGCAATATTGCGAGGTCGCCTTCGTCGGCACCTACAATTCGCCCACGCAGGACCCGCCCGGCCACACGCTCGGCGGCTATTCGGAGCGGATCGTCGTCGACGAGGGTTTCGTGCTCGCGGTGCGCCACCCCGCGGAGCAGCTCGCCGCGGTGGCTCCCTTGCTCTGCGCCGGCATCACCACCTATTCGCCGCTCCGCCACTGGCAGGCGGGACCGGGCAAGAAGGTCGGCGTGGTCGGCATCGGCGGCCTCGGCCACATGGGCGTCAAGCTCGCCCACGCGATGGGCGCGCACACCGTCGCCTTCACCACCTCGGAGAGCAAAAGGCAGGACGCGCTCGATCTCGGCGCCGACGAGGTCGTGGTTTCGCGCAACGCGGAGGAAATGGCGGCGCACGCCGGCAGCTTCGACTTCATCCTCAACACGGTCGCGGCGAGCCACGATCTCGACGCTTTCACCAGCCTGCTGAAGCGCGACGGCACGATGTGCCTGGTCGGCGTTCCCGAGCATGCCCATCCCTCGCCGAACGTCGGCGTGCTGATCTTCGGCCGCCGCTCGATCGCGGGCTCGCTGATCGGCGGGCTGCCGGAGACGCAGGAGATGCTCGATTTCTGCGCGGAGCGCGGCATCGTCGCCGACATCGAGATGATCCGCGCGGACCGGATCGACGAAGCCTATGACCGGATGCAGCGGAGCGACGTCAAATACCGCTTCGTGATCGACGGGGCCTCTTTCGCCGCCTGAGCGGCGCGCCCGGGAGCTGGCCGTCAGCTCGCGTTGAGCGCGCGGCGGACCGGTGCGTCGCGGCCGTAGACGTCGTTGTAGCGGACGATCTGGCCCTCGTTGGTGGCCGCCGCGGTGAAATAGGCGATGTAGACGGGGATCGGCCGGTCGAGATTGGCCGAGACCGTGCGGCCGGCGGCGATCGTCTGGTCGATGCGCGGGCGGCCCCAGCCGCCGCTCGGCGCCAGCAGGCGGGCGGCGAAGTCGCGCACATTCTGGGTGCGGATGCAGCCGTGGCTGAACGCCCGTGCCGGCCGCGCGAACAAATGCTGGGACGGCGTGTCGTGCAGGTAGATCGCGTGATCGTTCGGCATCTCGATCTTGACGCGGCCGAGCGAGTTGCGCGGGCCCGGCTGCTGGCGGGCGCTGATCGAATTGCCGTTGCGGGTGACCTGATAGTCGGCGCCGAAGCGGCCGCCCATCTCGCGGATGATCGACTGCGGCACGTTCCACCAGGGATTGAAGGTCACCGCGCGGATGGTGGCGTTGAGCTGCGGAGTCGGGGTGCGGACCGCGCCGACGACGGTGCGGTGACGCGCCGTCACCCGGCCGTTGTCCACGATCGCGGCGGTGAAGGCCGGGACGTTGACGATGACGTGGCGCGCGCCGAGGCTGCGCGGCATCCAGCGCCACCGCTCCATGTTGGTGCGGATGAGGGCGCGGGTGGCGGCATCGCTCTCCGGCGTGATCTCGAGCGCGCGGCGCAGGCCGTGATATTGCGGGTGGACAGGAAGCAGGCCGTTGAGCGCTCCGGCGATGTCGCCGCCGGCGACCGCGCTTGCCATCAGGTCACGCTGACCGGCGGCGTCGAGGCCGGCCCAGGTCATGTGCCAGTCGACCCGCGCGTTGCCGCGCACCGCGCCGCCGCTGAGGTCGTTGGCGAGGCGCAGGAAGGTGTCGCTCGCCGCCCCCGCCATCTGCGCTTCGTCGCCGGACGCGATCGCGCTGCGCAGCCGCTCCGGCCGGTAGGTGTCGGGATCGAGGCCTTCGGCGCCGACCCCCTCGGCATAAGCAAGCAGCGCTTCGGCGGTCTCGCGGGTCCAGACCGCCGCGGGCGCCGGCGCGGGGGCGATCTGCGCGGCGGGCTGGTCCTGCGCGATCGCGGCGCTGTCGAGCGCGGCCGGAACGGTCGGCGAAGCGAGGAGAATTCCCAGCGAAGACAATCGGAAGAGCTTGTTCATGCGCCGGTTCTACGACAAGTGCGGGCGCCGCGCTAGTCTCGCGCGGCGCCTTTGCGGCGGGTTGTGGCGCCCGCGCATCGCTGCCGCCGGCGCGCCGAAAAAGGTGGGCCCGGTCCCTCCCTCGAGACCGGACCCGCAAGGGCGTTCAGTCGCGGTCGGTCGCGCCGACGTTGCGGTGCATCCAGCCGAAATAGGCCGCGACCAGGGCGATCAAGCCATGGAGCCAGACGTCGTTGTCGTAGATCGGAACGAAGCCGAAGGTCGTGCGGGTGGCCGCGATCAGGCCGAGCACGGTCAGCACGGCGTAGATCACCGCGACCGCGCGGGCGTAGCCGACGGAGCCGCCGAGGCTGCGCGAGGCGGCGAGGCCCCACAGGCCGAAGACGATATGGATGACGTTGTGGATCGTGTTGACCGGGAACAGGCCGAGCTCGTGGCCGAAGCCGTGCAGCTGGGTCAGGGTCGGATCCGGCGCGACGGTCGTGTCGATCAGGAAGAAACCGCCGACCCCGACGATGAGGAAG
>JAXDPC010000095.1:0-6853 GCA_034668525.1 Sphingomonadales bacterium | reverse complement strand
GGACCGGGATCACGCCGGGCCAGTGCAGGGAAGGCGTGCCGGTGGTGCGGGATTGATCGGTCACACAACGGAAAGGTCGTGAGCGACGAACGAAACGTGATGCTTATGAACGTGATTAATTCCAACGCGTTCGCAGTTGGCCATCGGCGTTGCTCAACGGTGCCGGTTTCCAAGCGGCGCGATGCGCGATTTGATAGCGCGCATTCGGTGTTCGCTTACGCACCACGTTTGTGTACGCAACGATCACGCCATTCTGTACGCCGTTCTGTACGCCGCCCGGTACGCCAAAAAATACGCCATAAATTCGTGAAATCTAAACATCGCTATTGAGCGTACAAAATCTTTGTGCATACCATGCACAAGAACGGAGAGGTTGACGGTTCCCCTGTAAGCCCTTTTGGAAGGGGCTACAGCTCGCAGGCCCGCCATCCTCTCCGTTCGATCAGCCCCATGACAGAGCTTCACAGCACCTTTTGCGGCGTAGAGCCGCCGAGGGCCGCTACTATTGTGCCCGGCCGGCCGTTCTAGGCAAGGACAAAATGTTGTTACCTCGCTAATTTCCGGTGGATTATGAGTCAGAGCCATAATCCGGCGGAGGAAGCGATCTAGGACTGGAGGTTTCGGTTCCGCAGCAAAGCACAGGCGCGGTGGTTCGCGGCGATCAGCCCCTTGGTGCCGGTGGTGCCCAGGGGCGGAATCGAACCACCGACACCGTGATTTTCAGTCACGTGCTCTACCAACTGAGCTACCTGGGCGTTTCCGGCGGGCGGAAAGTCGTGCGCCTATAGAGGGGCTCAAGGTTCGCTGTCCAGCCCCGCGGGCGGGCCCGGGACGCGGTAGGAATCGCCGAGCCAGTTCAAGAGGTCGCGGTCGCGGCAGCCCTGCGAGCAAAAGGGCGCGCGCTCCGCCGAGGGCGGCTTGCCGCAGACCGGGCAGGCATTGGCGCGGCGGCGCGGCTCAGCTGTGGGCGCTCTGGACATCGCCGCCGGAGATGGGAAGCGCGGGGTCGGCCCGCAACCGTACCGCCGCGCCGATCCGGCGCGCGAGCGCCTCGGTCCAGCCGGCGTCGGCCTCGATCCGGGCGATGACGGGCGGCGCGGCGCGGATGGTCCGCTCGCCCGCGCCCGGCACTCGCTCCGCCCGCCGCAGCAGCGCCCGGGCGGCGGCGCCGACACGGTCGCCCTGAACGATCTCCGGGATCGACGGCCGCTCGCGCCTGCGGACGATCTGGAGGAAGCCGAAGCCGTTGACGGCGGTGCGCTCGAACGGCTGCGGCAGCCCTTCGTCGAACGCGGCGGCCGCCGCCTGGCGCTCGGCCTTGCCGGGGAGGGTCGGCAGGTCGATCCCGATCGAGCCGCCGATGCCGAAGCGCCGGATCGCCCGCGCCGCCGCGGCCGCCCCGGCGCAGGCGAGCGCGGCGGGCGGCAGGGCGCCGTCGACGTCGAACAGGGTCATCGCGGGCGTCAGGCTCATCCGCAGCGCGCCGCCGGCAAAGCCGATCTCGCCGGTCAGCGCCTCCTCCAGCAATTCGGACCATCCCGCCTGCTCGAAGCAATCGGGTCCGCGCGACGCAGGGATCGAGGGCCCGCCGAGGCGCTCGAACAGGCTCGGTCCCGGCCGCGGCTCCTCCTCGGTGACGCGCGCCTTGGGAAGCTTCGGCCGGCCCATTTCGGGCACGGCCTCGCGGACGATCTCGATCCGCAGCTTCCGGCCTTCGGTGAGGGAGGCGGGAAGCGGCTCCAGGATGGCCTCGCCGCCGTCGGCGACGACCAGGCCGCGCCGGCCCGGGACCAGGATCTTGGCAAGCCGCGCCTCGGCGACGGTCCCCACCCGCAATGGATCGGGAAGCTCGATCGCCGCTTCGAGGATTGCGTCGCCCTCGACGAGGATTGCGCGGCTCTCGCCGATCCCCTCCTCGCAGAGCCACTCAGCCAAGCGGGTAGCCGGCGGCGCGGAGCAAGGCGCGCGTCTCGTAGAGCGGCAGGCCGACGATTCCGCTATGGCTCCCGGAGATCATCCGCACCAAAGCCTCGGCCCGCCCCTGGATCGCATAGCCGCCCGCCTTGCCCCGCCACTCGCCGGAATCGAGATAGGCCGCGACCTCGTCGGGAGCGAGGCGCTTGAAGGCGACGATGCTGGTCGAGAGGCGGTGGCGCGCCTGGCCCGCAGCGTCGACGAGGGTGACGGCGGAGAGGACGCGGTGGCGGCGGCCGGAAAGCAGGGCGAGAGCGGCGGCCGCGGTCTCCTCGCCCTCCGCCTTGGGCAGGATGCGCCGCCCGGCCGCGACCACCGTGTCGGCCGCGAGCACCAGCGCCCCCGGCCGCGCGACCGCGGCGGCCTTCAGGGCGGCCATCCGGCGGGCATAGTCCGCCGGCAGCTCGCCCACGAGCGGCGTCTCGTCGATCTCGGCGGGCGCGACTTCGTCGGGAACGACGCCGATCCGGGCGAGCAGCTCCAGGCGTCGCGGGCTGGCGGAGGCGAGGACGAGCCGCACCGGCGCGCTTATTTGAATCGGTAGGTGATCCGACCCTTGGTCAGGTCGTAGGGCGTCAGCTCGACGAGCACTTCGTCGCCGACGAGGACGCGGATGCGGTTCTTGCGCATCTTGCCCGCGGTATGGCCGAGGACCTCATGATCGTTTTCGAGACGGACGCGGAACATCGCGTTGGGCAGCAGCTCGACGACCTGCCCGCGCATCTCGAGAAGTTCTTCCTTGGCCATTCAAATCCTTGCAGCTGCCGGCGCTGGCCGCCGGGTCGGCAGCCCTTAGCTTCTCGGGCGCGAAATGAAAACCCCGCGGCCGGTCGTGAAGCGTCAGCGGCCGGCGGGCGCTTGCGGAGGATTGTAGCGGGCCAGGAAAGCCTCCAGCCGCCGCAGCCAGTCGACCCGCTCCCGGGCGTCGAGGAACGCGTCGCCGGCCCTGGCGTAGGAGGCGGATTCGATCGCTGCGTCGCTTCTTTGCAGCGCCGCCAGCAGACGCCGCGATTCGGCGGCGGTTTCGGCGTTCCGGCCCGCGCCTTCGCCGACGAGCAGGGGCACGCGAAGCCGTTGCGCCTGCCGCGCGGGGGGCGCCGCATCGGCGACTTGGACCAGCATCGTGCGGCCGCGGAAGGCGCGGACATAGCGCAGCGGCCGTCCGGGCCTGAAGGTCAGGATGCTTTCGAGCCCGTTCGAGCCCGCCCAGGCCACGGCGCAGCGATAGCGTTGCGGCGCCCGCACCGCCGCCGCAATCGCCGCATAGCCGCCGAAGGACGAGCCCATGATGCAGACTCGGCCGGGATCGATGATGCCCTGCCCGGCGGCCCAGTCGATCCCGTCTTCGATGTCCTCGATCGCGCTCCGGTCGAGCTGGCCCAGGCCGCGCAGCACGAAGTCCCGGCCGTAGCCGGCGGAGCCGCGGAAATTGGGCTGCAGCACCGCATAGCCGCGGCTTGCCAGGAACTGCACGTCCGCGTCGAAGCGCCAGCTGGCGCGCGTGAGCGGTCCGTCGTGTGGCAACACGATCAGCGGCAGGCTGCGCTCGGGACGGTCGGGAGGAAGGGTGATATAGCCCTCGATTCGCAGGCCGCTACGGCTCTGGTAGCTGATCGGCCGGACCGTCGCGAGCCGGGCGCCCTGCAATCCCTCGAACGGGCTGGCGAATCTCTCCATGCGGCGAGCCTGGCGATCGTAGACATAATAAGTGCCCGGATCGTCGGCGGCCGCAGAGAAGACCAGCATCCGGTTGCCGTCACGGCTGCGGTTCACGATCGCATTGGTCTTCCCGGGAAAGATGCGGTCGATGCTCTGCTGCGTCCTCGCCATCTCCGGGTCGAACCAGTGCGTGCGAGGGCGCTCGTCCTCATAAGCCACGCCTTCGACGGCGCCGTCGGGGCCGGTCACCAAAGCGGACACGTCGGCGGTCGGATGCTCGAAGAGAGCGTCGCCGATCCTGCCGGCCGCGAAATCATATCGGTAAGCGGCGAAGCGGCCGGTGACGGCGTTGGTGAGGATGACGGCGCCGTCGCTGCCGGGAAGGAAGCGGATCGTCTCGACGACGCTGTCGTCCCGGTCTATCCGCGGATCCTCGATCTCCCGCAATTCGGCGCCCGCCGCCGGCCGATAGTAGATGTTCGTCCGGCGCTCTCCATTCGCGATGCCCGCGCGGACCACGCCGTCGCGATCCGCAAACCAGGTCCATACGCCCCCCCGACTCCCCTGCACGACGCTCGACGCGCCCGTGGCGAGGTCGATGCGGTGAACCGCCGGCGGCTCGACCAGCGACGGCTGGGTCTCGAGCAGGACGTACCGGCCTTCCGGATCGACCATCACGATGTCGTCGCCGAGGCCGTTGCCCTCGCCCAGGCCGACCGCTTGTCGCGAGGCGAGATCGTAGGCGACCACGCGGAGGACAGGCAAAGCCGTGCGGCCGGCCGGCCCGAGTGTCATCGTGCCCAGCAGCCTGATCACAAGCCGGCCGTTCCCCGCCCACTGGAACGAGCGGAGCCCCGGTGTGCGGAAGCTCTGCAGCTCGGGCGCCGCGCCGGGACGGAGAGTCCAGATGCCGATCCGCTCCTCGCCCTCAACGATCATCCGCGCCGCGATGCGGCTTCCGTCGGGCGAGAGGAGCGGGTCGCGGAGCAAGGGAAGCTCGGCGAAGCGCTCGAGGGCGATCGGAGCTGCGCCCGGCGCCGATGCCGCAGCTTGCGCGGAAGCGGGCGGCACGGCCGCGGACTGTCCCCCGGTCGGTGCCGGAGCGGCCAGCGTCAGGAGGGCGGCCGCAGCGCTAATTCCGGTCCGACGCATCTCTTTCCTCCGTCCCTGCACATCAAGCCGTCGCCTGCGGTGAATGCAACGAAAGGCCCGCCGGAATCGCTCCCGGCGGGCCTTCGTCTTCAACCAGCAAGCGAAGGTCAGCCGGCGCCGCCCCCCGCCGCCAGCGCCGCGAGCAGCAGCAAGGCGACGATATTGGTGATCTTGATCATCGGGTTCACGGCGGGGCCGGCGGTGTCCTTGTAGGGATCGCCGACGGTGTCGCCGGTCACCGCCGCCTTGTGGGCTTCGGAGCCCTTACCGCCGTGATGACCGTCCTCGATATATTTCTTGGCATTGTCCCAGGCGCCGCCGCCCGAGGTCATCGAGATGGCGACGAACAGGCCGGAGACGATCACGCCGAGCAGAAGCGCGCCCAGCGCGGCGAAGCCCTGCTCGCGGCTCTCGATCGCCGAGATGCCGAAGAAGACCACGATCGGCGCCAGCACCGGGAGCAGCGACGGGATGATCATCTCCCGGATCGCGGCGCGGGTGACGAGATCGACGGTGCGGGCGTAATTGGGACGGCTGGTGCCCTCCATGATGCCCGGATTGGAGCGGAACTGCTCGCGCACGTCGATGACGACGTTGCCCGCGGCGCGGCCGACCGCGGTCATGCCCATCGCGCCGAACAGATAGGGCAGCAGCGCGCCGAGCAGCAGGCCGACGACGACGTACGGGTTGGAGAGCGAGAAATCGATCCCGCCCGCGCCGATGCCGAGCTCGCTCGCATAATGGCGAAGGTCGGTCGTGTTGGCGCCGAACAGGACCAAAGCGGCGAGGCCGGCCGAGCCGATCGCATAGCCCTTGGTCACCGCCTTGGTGGTGTTGCCGACCGCATCGAGCGCGTCGGTGCGGGTGCGGACCTCGTCCTCGAGATGGGCCATCTCGGCGATGCCGCCGGCATTGTCGGTGACCGGGCCGTAGGCGTCGAGCGCGACGACCATGCCGGCGAGGGCGAGCATCGAGGTCGCGGCGAAGGCGATGCCGATCAGGCCGGCGAGCTGGTAGGAGGAGATCATGCCGGCGCAGATCACCAACGTCGGCAAAGCGGTCGATTCGAGGCTGATCGCGAGGCCCTGGATGACGTTGGTGCCGTGGCCGGTGACCGACGCCTTGGCGATCGAGCGGACCGGCCGGTAGTTGGTGCCGGTATAATATTCGGTGATCCAGACCAGCAAAGCGGTGACGCCGAGGCCGACCATCATGCACCAGAACAGGTCCATGCCGGTGAAGCCCGCATCCATCGCCTGGGCGACGACCTGGCCCTCGACGTCGGCGCCGGCGGCCTCGCGGGCGCTGCCCAGGGTCGCGTCCATGTCGCCGCCGAGCGTCTGCCAGGTGACGTAATAGAGCGCCGGGATCGACAGCAGAGCGGTGGTCCAGAAGCCCTTGTAGAGCGCGCCCATGATCGACTGCTTGCGGCCGAGGCGGACCATGTAGGTGCCGATGATCGAGGTCAGGATGCAGACGCCGCCGATGATCAAAGGCAGGCTCATCAAAGCCGTCATCTGCTCGGTCGAGCCCGAGACCAGGAGGGCGATCAGCACCATGGTGGCGCCGACGGTGACGACATAGGTCTCGAACAGATCGGCGGCCATGCCGGCGCAGTCGCCGACATTGTCGCCGACATTGTCGGCGATCACGGCCGGGTTGCGGGGGTCGTCCTCGGGAATTCCGGCCTCGACCTTGCCGACCAGGTCGGCGCCGACGTCGGCGGCCTTGGTAAAGATGCCGCCACCCAGACGGGCGAAGATCGACACCAGGCTGGCGCCCAATGCCAAAGCGGTCAGCGCGATGACGACTTCACGGGCGTCGGGGGCGTAACCGGCGGGGCCGGTCAGATACCAGAAGAGGATGGCGATCGCGAGCAGGGCGAGGCCGGCGACCAGCATGCCGGTGATGGCGCCGGCGCGGAAGGCGACTGTCAGGCCCTTCTGCAGGCTGGTGCGCGCGGCTTCGGCGGTACGGACATTGGCCCGCACCGAAATGTTCATGCCGATGAAACCGGCGACGCCCGACAGGACAGAGCCGATGACGAAGGCCGAGGCGCTGAGGCCTC
>JAXDPC010000094.1:0-3835 GCA_034668525.1 Sphingomonadales bacterium | reverse complement strand
GAGCCAGCCCTGCCAGCCCCGCAGGCCGGCGAGGACCGCCATTCCCACCGCGGCGAGGCCGAAGCCCGCCAGGATCATCGTCGTCATGGGTTCGCTCATCTCGTCCTCCCGTTCTCTTCGTCTCTTGGAAGGCCCGCGGCTCAGCGCAGGTCCTCGATCTCGCGCGCGAGGCGGCTGTTGGGGCTCGCCACATAGCTGTCGATCTCGGCCAGCCGCCGGTCGAAGTCGCGCGCCTCGTAGGCGGAGCCCGCGAGGCTCGGCGCGCGCCGCCGGTGCGGCGGGCCGCGCCGCGCCTGGCCGACGAAGCCGAGCGCGAAATAGGCGATCACCGTCCACGGCCAGCCGCCGATCAGGGTGGCGACGACGAAGCCGATCCTGACGATGGTCGGGTCGATTCCCATCGCACGGCCCAATCCTGCGCAGACGCCCATCAGCTTGGCCTGGCTCCCGTCGAGCTCGAACTTCCTCGCGTTCATTCCATTCCTCCTGTCGAATCCCTGGTTCATGCGGCCGCGCGGGCCGCCTTCATGCGCTCGAGCTCGGCATCGATCTTCTCGGCGTTGCGCAGATCGGCGATCTCCTCGGCGAGCGTCTTTGGCGGCGCGGCGAGCAGCAAAGCCTCGGCCTCGCCCTCGGCATAATCGGCATCGCGCTCGAGCAGCTCGAACTTGGCGAAGGCGCCGTCGACGCGGGTTCCCGCATACATTTCGCGCATCCGCATGCGGTTGTGGGCGCTCTCGAGCCGGCTTGCGATCGAGCTCTGGCGGGCCCGGGCCTCGCGCAGCTTGCTCTGCAGCTTGAAGATGTCGGCTTCGGATGCGCGCAGCGTCTCCTCGATCATTGCGATCTCGGCGCCGAGCCGACCGACCATGTCCGCGACTTTCTCGCGCTCGATGAGCGCAGCGCGGGCGAGGTCGTCGCGGCCTTTGGACAGAGCCAGCTCGGCCTTCTCGGTCCAGCTCGCCTGCAGCCCCTCGAGCCGGTCGATCTGGCGGCGCATCTCTTTCTGGTCGGCGATCGAGCGTGCCGCCGACGCGCGGACCTCGACGAGCGTCTCCTCCATTTCGAGGATGATCACCCGGATCGTCTGCGACGGGTCTTCCGACTTCGAGAGAAGGTCGGTGACGTTGGCGGCGACGATGTCGCGGGTGCGGGAAAAGATGCCCATCTCGAAATGCTCCTGGAGTGACTGTGGCTGAGGGCGGCGGCCGGAGAGGCTAGGGGGTGAGTGCTCTCCGGCCGCCTGCCCCGGGGCGCCCTCCCAAGCGCCCCGAAAGGATGAAATCAGGCGGCGGCCTGGGTCTGGGCGGGGGCGGCGGCGGCCGGGCCGACGGCGGCGCCGACGCAGGCGGTGGAAAGGATCAGCGCGCCTACGGCGGCGGTGACGATGCGGCGGATCTCGATGTTCAACATGGCTTTGCTCCCTTTGGTCTCTCGCTCCGCTTCGTTGCGGGGCGGTATGCCAGTCAGGATTACAAAGGCCGTGCCAGATGGAAGAAACGGCGGAAATTCGCGCTTTGTCGAGCTAGCGCGCCAGTTCGGCTTGAAGCAGTGCAGCCGCCAGTTGGGATTTTCCGCCTCGATTTGGCGATTCGTGCGCGGTGCTGACGGTCAAGCCGCGAAGTCGGTGCGGCGGCGGCGGTGACCTTTGTCGGGGCGGGTGATCTCGAGCAGCTTGGCGCCGGCCATGAACACCGCGCCGGTGCAGGCCGCGAACAGCAGCCAGCCGCCGAAGCCGGGATAGAGATCGAGATAATGCAGGCCGCGCTCGATCGAGCCCAGGCCGAGCGCGTAGATCACGCAGCAGGCCTCGAAACGGGTCTTGATCACGAACAGGCGGCCGATGCGCTTCCACATGCCCGCAAAGGAGCAAGAAGCGGGCCAGCCACGGAAAAGGCGGCTTCGGGTGGTTAACGGGTAAGGATTTGTAAACCATGCCGACGCTCCGCCGGATCGTTTCGCGCGATTGGTCCGGAATGGTTCCGCTTTGGCGCTTCCCCAGGCTTGCGCTGGAACTTGAATCGGGGAAAGTAATTGTACGGGGGTTCGTCCGAATCCCGGCGAATTGCACCGACAGGGGCGAGTGAATGCAACGACAGGGCGCCATGGCGCGGCCGGCCGGCGAGGATAGTCCGACCGATCTGTCGGCGCGCGCGTGGAAAGACGTGGCCCTCGCTACTTGGAAGGAAGCGGGCGAAGACAATCTCGCCCTGGTAGCGGCCGGTGTGGCATTCTATGCCTTTCTCGCCTTCGTCCCTTTGCTCAGCGCTTTCGTGCTGACCTACGGCATCGTCGCCGAGCCTTCTTCGGTCGTGCGCCACATGCACGCTTTGACCAGCGTGATGCCGCAGAACGCCGCGGAGATCGTGGGCGATCAGCTGATGAGCATGACCGAGACGGGCGGCGGCCAAAAAGGTTTCGCATTGGCCCTCGCGATCCTGATCGCCCTCTACGGCGCGACCAAGGGCGCGACCTCGATCATGACCGCGCTCAACATCGCCTACGACGTCGAGGAAAGCCGCGGCTTCATCCGCAAGACGCTGCTCTCTTTCGTCATGACCGGCGGCGCGCTGCTCACATTGTTCCTCGCGGTGCTCGCCGTCTCGGCGAGCAACGCGGCCGCCGACCTGCTGCCCTCGCTCTCCGGAGTGACCCATTTCGCGATCAAGGCCCTGTTCTGGCTGATCGCCGCCGGGGCGGTCGTGCTGCTGCTGGCGGTGATCTACCGCTACGGGCCCGACCGGCCGGACGCGCCGTGGCGCTGGATCACGCCCGGCTCGGCCTTCGCTGCCTTCGGATGGCTCGCCGCCACCGCCGGCTTCGGCGCCTACGTCTCCAATTTCGGCAATTACAACGCGACCTACGGCTCGCTCGGCGCGGTGATCGTGTTCCTCACATGGCTCTATCTTTCGGCCTATATCGTCCTCCTCGGCGCCGAGCTCAATTCCGAGCTCGAGCAGCGCGCCGCGGCGCAATCGGTGACGATCGAGGCGCCGCCCCGGGAACAGACCGCACGCACCGCGGGGCGCCCCGCTCCCGCACTCGGCGAGGTCGCCTGGAAATCGGCCGTGTACGGGCTGGCGCTGACCCTGCTCGGCCGGCCGCGCCGGATGAGGAGCGCAGCGTGATCGAGGCCGTCCTGTTCGACGTCGACGGCACCCTCGTCGATTCAAACGACCTTCATGCCGCGGCATGGCAGGAAGCCTTCCGCCATTTCGGCATCGTCCTTCCCTACGATCGGATCCGCAGCCAGATCGGCAAGGGCGGCGACAATTTGATCCCGTCGCTGCTCCCCGACGACGTCGCCGATCGGCTGCACGAGGAGATCGAGAGCTTCCGCGGCGAGCTGTTCCGCCGCGACTATCTGCCCAAGGCGCGCCCCTTTCCAGGCGCCGCCGACCTGCTGCGGCGCTTGCATGACGAGGATACAAAGCTGGTCCTTGCTACCTCCGCCAAGCAGGAGGAGCTCGATTTCCATATCGACAGGCTCGGCTGTCGCGGTCTGCTGACGGCGACCACCTCGCGTGACGACGTCGAGCACAGCAAGCCGTGCCCGGACATTTTCGAAGCGGCGCTGGACAAGGCGCGGCCGCTGAACGGCGGGCTGGCCGTGGTCGTCGGCGACACGCCCTGGGACGTGGAAGCCGCTGCGAAGCTCGGCGTGCCTGCCGTCGCCGTCCGCTGTGGCGGCTTCCCCGACCGGGAGCTGAGCGGGGCGGCCGCGATCTACGACGGGCCGCAGGAGCTGATCCAGGCCTATCCGGGCTGGCTGCCGCGCTGAGGCTTGTCCGCAGATTCCGGGTGGACGGCCGGCGGAGAAGCTGCTTCGCAGCGT
>JAXDPC010000093.1:0-8905 GCA_034668525.1 Sphingomonadales bacterium | reverse complement strand
CTCGGCGAGCGCGCGGTCGCGCTCGCCGGATGCGAGCAGGGCGAGGGCGTGGTGGGCGCGGCCGCCGGCGGTGAGCGGCGGATGGACGCTGAAGTAGCGCAGGACTTCGGAGGGCGAGACGCTGTTCGTCTCGATCTTGCGCTCGGCCGTCCGGCGCATCGCCATTTCGCCCGGCCAGCCCCTGCGGGTAGTGAGGAAGGCGGCATAGGTCGAGAAGGGAAAGGCGTCGCTCTGCCTCAGGCTGTTCCAGCGCGCGACGTCCGACGCGATCGCCGGCGCATAGGCGTCGCCGGGCTGGTACGCCGACTGCAGCGCGCCGACCGGCAGCAGCGAGGCCTGCTCGGCCCCGCCGGACGCGTCGTCGAAGCGCAGGTGACCGGTCGCTCCGGCGGCGATCGCCGCTGCGGAAATGCCGAGGAACGCGAAGCTTACACGCCGTGACTGCATGCTGGACAGAATGACGACCCCCTCCTTATCAGACCCTGAACGCCCAGGGCTGCCGCCCCAATCCGGCCACTATGCCGAGCAATGGCCCGAGGTGAAGGAGACGATCATGTTCCGCGGCTCGATCCCGGCCCTGGTGACCCCTTTCCGCGACGAAGCGTTTGACGAGGCCCTCTTTCGCGACTTCGTCGAGTGGCAAATATCCGAAGGGAGTCATGGGCTTGTGCCCTGCGGCACGACCGGTGAATCGGCGACGCTCGACGCCGACGAGCAGGCCCGCGTGATCGCGGCCTGCGTCGACCAGGCGAGGGGCCGGGTCCCCGTCATCGCCGGCTGCGGCTCCAATTCGACCCGGATCGTGCTTCATCACATGAAGGCCGCGCAAGATTCCGGAGCCGACGCGGCTTTGGTGGTGCTGCCTTACTACAACCGGCCTAACCAGGACGGCATCTACGCCCATTTCGCCGCGCTGGCCGAGGCGAGCAGCCTTCCGATCGTCGTCTACAACGTCCCCGGCCGGACGGTGACGGACGTCCTTCCCGAGACGCTCGGCCGCATCGCCCGGCTCCCGACGGTGGTGGGGATCAAGGACGCCAGCGGCGATCTCGGCCGCGTCACCGCCCACCGCAGCCTCTGCGGCGAGGATTTCGTCCAGCTCTCCGGCAACGACGACGTCGCGCTCGCCTTTCTCGCGCTCGGCGGCGTCGGCACCATCTCGGTTACCGCCAACGTCGCCCCGCGCATGTTCGCCCGGATGCACGACGCCCATCGCGACGGCGACGCGGCCGCCGCGCTCGAGATCCAGGACCGCCTCTTCCCGCTTCACAAGGCGCTGTTCACCGACGCCTCGCCCGGGCCGGTCAAATATGCGCTCGGCCGCATCCGCGATTTCCCGCTCGAGCTGCGCCTGCCGATGACGCCGCCCTCCGACGCGAGCCGCCGCGCCGTCGACGCGGCGCTAGAATTTGCGGGGCTGCTGTGACGTTCCTTCCGACGCCCACCCACTTGCGCGAAATTGCCGCGCCGCTTGATGAGCAGTCCTCCAAGGGCCTGCTGCGCGCCTCGATCGCCTGTCCATGCGGCGAGGCGAGGATGGAGTTTCGCTACCCGGGGCAGACGCATCTCTGGGACGGCCGCGAGATACCCTGCGTGGCGTCGATCGGCGACAAGCATTTCCTGCGGCTGGAGGCGCGCTGCGTCGCCTGCGGCCGCGACCACCTGCTCCTCGACGCCGGTTTTCACGGCTGGAACGGCCTCGTCTGCCACGATCCGGATCAAGCCGCTTTGCCGCGACCGCACCTCGTCGCCTGGCCCTGCCGCGAATGCGCCGGCCTGCAGCATCGCCTCCTCGTCGGCATTTCCGTCGAGAATGAGGAGTTCATTCTCGAAGAGGCGGAGGACGATATCGACCCGGCCCGATGGTATGACGCATTCGGCTGGTTCACTGTCGACGCGACGTGCGTGCGGTGCGGCCGCATCGAGCAGGATCTCATATCCTACGAAACGATGTGAATTGGCGCGCGCCGTCCTTTCGCTTTCCCTCCCGCCGGCCTAACTGAGGCGCATGGCCCGCCCCCGCACCGCCACGTTCGACAAGCAGAAGGTCGTCGCCGAGAACCGGCGCGCGCGCTACGATTATGCCGTCGACGAGGTGTTCGAGGCGGGCATCGCGCTCACCGGCACCGAGGTGAAGTCGCTGCGCTTCGGCGAAGGCTCGATCGCCGAGAGCTATGCCGAGGTGAAGGAGGGGGAAGTCTGGCTGGTCAATGCGAACATCCCCGAGTTCAGCCACGGCAACCGCTTCAACCACGAGCCGAAACGGCCGCGCAAGCTGCTGCTCACCGCGCGGGAGATCAACAAATTGTTCGGCGCGGTGGCGCGCCAGGGCATGACCCTCGTCCCGCTCTCGGTCTATTTCAACGGCCGCGGCCGGGCCAAGGTCGAGCTGGCGCTGGCCAAGGGCCGCAAGACCCACGACAAGCGCGAGCATGAGAAGGAAAAGGACTGGAAGCGGGAGCAGGGCCGTCTGATGCGCCAGCATGGCTGAGCCGGAGAAGCGCGGCTGGCTCGCGCGGCACATGCCGACGCGCGAGGAGCTGGAGGGGAGCCGCTGGATCAAGCCGTTCGGCACCCGCGTCATGCGTTCCGAATATTGGCGCTTCACCCGCCGCTCGGTGCCCCGCGGCGTGGCGGTCGGCCTGTGGGTCGGCATCTTCGCCCTGATCCCCGGGGTCCAGATCATCGGCTCGGCCTTGCTGTCGCTGCCCTTCCGCGCCAACATCCCGATCGCGGCGGCGATGACCTTCCTCACCAACCCGTTCACGACGCCCTTCCTGATCATGCTCGCGCTGCAGATCGGCAGCCTGCTCGGCTTCAGGACCGACATCGCCAGCTTCTACGCCCTGCGCGAGAGCGGCGCCGGGCTCGGCGAGTGGGTCGGCTGGATGTTCTCGGACGCGGCGCCGGCCCTGGTCAGCGGCCTCTTCCTCATCGCCACCGTCACCGCGGCGGTGAGCTATTTCGCGTCGGTCCTGTTCTGGCGCTGGTGGACCGGCCGCAAATGGCGCCGCCGCGGGCGCCGCGCGCGAGCCGGCATTTGATCGCCGCGCCCCGCCTGCTATTCAGCCGTGCCCCTCCAGCCGTGGAAAGCCGCCATGCGTAAGCTTCTGATTCTCCTCACCCTGTCGACCGCGGTCGCGGCCTGCACCACCGGCGCCGACGAGGCCGTCCCGGCTGCCGAGGCCGCCGCCCCGCAACCGGCGCCCGCGCCCGCGCGTCCCGCGCCGCAGATCGGCGCCTTCGGCTTCGACCTCGCCGGCATGGACCGCAGCGTCGATCCGGGCGACAATTTCTATCGGTTCGCCAACGGCAATTGGGACCGGACCACCGAGATCCCCGCCGACCGCTCCAATTTCGGCATGTTCGGCGTGCTCGACGATCTGTCGAAGACCCGCACCCGCGCGATCATCGAGGAGGCGGCGCAGCGTCCCGGCTCGCGGATCGGCGATTTCTATGCGAGCTTCATGGACGAGGCGCGGATCGAGGCGGCCGGCATCGCGCCGGTGCGGCCCCTGCTCGCCGAGGTCCAGGCGATCCGCAGCCGCGCCGATTTCGCGGGCGCGATGGGCCGCTTCCTGCGCCGCGGGGTCACCGGCCCGGTCGCCGGCTTCGTCGCCACCGACGACCGCCTCCCGACCGAAATGATCGTCCGCCTCACCCAGTCCGGCCTCGGCCTTCCGGACCGGGACTATTATCTGCGCGACGAGGCCGCGATCGTGTCGCAGCGCGACGCCTATCGCGCCTACCTCGCCCGGCTGCTGACGCTGGCCGGCGAGCGGGACGCCGCCGCCCGCGCGGCCGCGGTCCTCGCCTTCGAGACGAGGATCGCGCGGACGCAATGGACCCGCGTCGAGACCCGCGACGACGAGCGCAGCTACAACAAATGGACTCCGGCCGCGCTCGCCCGCAACGCGCCGGGGTTCGACTGGGCGCGCTATCTGGACGGGGCCGGCTTCGCCGCGCAGCCCGACCTGCTCGTCTCCCAGCCGAGCGCCTTCACCGGCTCGGCGCGCGAGATCGGGGCGACCCCGGTCGACGTGCTTCGCGACTATCTGATGCTGCGCGTTCTCGACGATGCCGCGCCGCTCCTGTCCTCGCCCTTCGTCGACGCCAATTTCGCCTTCCGCGGCACCGCGCTCGGCGGCACGCCGCAGAACGAGCCGCGCTGGAAGCGGGCGGTCACCCTGGTGACCGCTGCGCTGCCGGACGACGTCAGCCGGCTCTATGTCGAGCGCCACTTCCCGCCCGAGACCAAGGCCGCCGCGGACGCGCTGGTCCGCAACGTCATCGCGGCGATGGACCGGCGCCTCGCCAATCTCAGCTGGATGGCGCCCGAGACCCGGCAGCGCGCGCGCGCCAAGCTGGCCGCCTTCACGCCCAAGATCGGCTATCCCGACCGCTGGATCGACTATGGCAGCATCACCATCGACCGCGGGAACCTGGTCCAGAATGCGGTCAACGCCACCGAGTTCGAATATCGGCGCAACCTCGCCAAGCTCGGCCGCCCGGTCGACCGCACCGATTGGGGAATGACCCCGATGGAGGTCAACGCCTACGCCAATCCGGTGTGGAACGAGATCGTCTTCCCGGCCGCGATCCTGCAGCCGCCCTTCTTCGATCCGAACGCCGATCCCGCGCTCAACTATGGCGGCATCGCCGCGGTGATCGGCCACGAGATCAGCCACCATTTCGACGACCAGGGCAGCCGCTACGACCAGACCGGCGCGCTTCGCGAATGGTGGACTCCCCAGGACCGCGAGCGCTTCAATGCGCTGACGGCCCAGCTCGTCGCCCAATACGACCTTTACGAGCCGCTGCCCGGCCACCGCGTCCAGGGTCAGCTGACGCTCGGCGAGAATATCGCCGATCTCGCCGGCCTCACCGTCGCCTACGACGCCTATCGCATGGCGCTCGGCGGACGGGAGGCGCCGGTGCTCGACGGCCTCACTGGCGACCAGCGTTTCTATCTCGGCTGGGCGCAGGTCTGGCGGCGCAAATATCGCGAGGCGAACCTTCTGCAGCGCCTCCTCACCGACCCGCATTCGCCGTCCGAGCAGCGCGTCGCCGTCGTGCGCAATCTCGATCCCTGGTACGCCGCCTACGACGTCCAGCCGGGCGACCTCCTGTATCTGCCGCCCGAGCGGCGCGTCCGGATCTGGTAGTGGCGAGCAGGGCGGCCGGGAAGGGAAGGCAGGGGCGTGGCGCCGGCGGCGCTCTCCCGGTCCTCTTGGTCTTCGCGCTCGCTCTCGCCTCGGCGGGCCTGCTGTTCTGGGCGGTCGGCGATCCGGTCTTCTCCGCCGCCTTCCTCGCCGGCATCGCCGCGGCGGCGGCGCTGATCGCCACCGTCCCGCGCGCCCGATCCGGCGAGGCGGAGGCGGTGGACGAGGCCGGCGCCGACGCCGCCTTGCTCCGCGCCGCGCTCGACGCCGCCGGCGCCGCGGTCGCCCTGACCGACGGCGAGGGCGCTCTGGTCTGCGCGAGCCGCGTCTACTGCAGCTGGTTCGGCGGGGCGTTCGCGCCGCAACGCTTCCGCGACTTCTCCGAGGAAATCCGCGCGGCCCGGCGCGACGGCCGGGTCGAGATCGACGAGCTGCCGCTGCAGGGCGAACTCTACGGTCTCGAGCTGCGCGCCGTGTCCGGCCACATCGTCTGGACCTTCCGCCGCAGCGCCGAGGCCGACCTGCCCCGCGAGGCCGAGCGGCTGCTCGCCGGAGACGCCGGCCGCCGGCTCGGCGAAGCCGGCGTGATGGCGGTGCTCGCCGACGAGGCGGGCACCATCAGCGCCGCCAACCCGGCGTTCGCCGCCCGCGCGCTCGGCGAAGCGGGCGGCGGGGTCGAAGGCTCGTCGCTGGTCTCCTTCCTGACCGCGAGCGATGAGGGCTGGTTCCAGTTCGCGAGCGAGGGCAAGGCCGGCTCGCCGCTCCGGATCGTCCAGGTCGCCGCCGCCGAGTCGCCGCAGCCGCTCGCTTTCTTCCTGCTGATCGACGATGCCGGCGCCCCGCGCCTTGGCGAGGACGAGGCCGCCAACATCCATGCTCTGCTCGACAGCCTCCCGCTCGGCCTCGCTCTGGCCGACCGCGACGGCCGCTTCTCCTACCTCAATCGCGCCTTCCGCCGCGCCGCCGGCCTTTCTTCCGAGGCGCAGCCGGTCTGGCCCGGCGATCTCCTCGTCGACGAGGACAAAGCGGCGGTCTCCGACATGGTCCGCCGCTTCGGCCGCGGCCGCGCCCTCTCCGGCGACATCGCCGTGCGGCTGAAGTCGAATCCCGAGGAGCCGGTCGCGCTCACCGTCGCCGGCGCCCGCGGCCTCGGCGACGCCGCCGTGCTCCTCAGCCTCAAGGACAATAGCGAGGAGGCGCGGCTGAAGCGCGAGGTCGCGCAGGCGACCAAGATGCAGGCGATCGGCCAGCTCGCCGGCGGCGTCGCCCACGACTTCAACAACATCCTCACCGCGATCCTCGGCTATTGCGACCTCATGCTGATGCGCCACACGCCCGGCGACAGCGATTATGACGACATCCAGCAGATCCGCTCCAACTCGAACCGCGCCGCCAACCTCACCCGGCAATTGCTCGCTTTCTCGCGCCAGCAGACGCTGCAGCCCCAGGTGCTCCAGCTTCCCGACGTCGTCTCCGAGGTCTCGAACCTGCTGAAGCGGCTGCTCGGCGAGACGGTGAAACTCACGGTCAAGCACGGCCGCAGCCTCGGCGCGGTCCGCGCGGATCCGGGCCAACTCGAGCAGGTGATCGTGAACCTCTCGGTCAACGCCCGCGACGCGATGCTGGCCAAGGGCGGCGGCACGCTCGCCATCCGCACCTTCTCGGTCCCGACCGAGGAGGTCCGCCGGATGGGCTCGGACATCCTGCCGATCGGGGACTATACCGCGCTCGAAGTGGCCGACACCGGCACCGGCATCCCGCCGCATCTGCTGGCGAAGATCTTCGAGCCCTTCTTCACCACCAAGGAGGTCGGCAAGGGCACCGGCCTCGGCCTCTCCACCGTCTACGGCATCGTCAAGCAGTCGGGCGGCTTCATCTTCGCCGATTCGCGCGAAGGGAAGGGCGCCACCTTCACCATCTACCTGCCGGTCCACCGCGCCGAGACGGCGAAGGAGACGGCCCGCTCCCGCAAGGCGAAGGAGAAGGTCGGCGAGCTCTGGGGCAGCGGCACCATCCTGCTGGTCGAGGACGAGGCGACGGTGCGCGCCGTCGCCGAGCGCGCGCTCGCCCGCCACGGCTACACCGTCCTCACCGCCGAGAATGGCGAGGCGGCGCTCGAGATCCTCGCCCGCGAAGGGCCGGTCGATCTGATGATCTCGGACGTGGTGATGCCGACCATGGACGGCCCGACCACCGTGCGCCTCGCGCGCAAGACCTGGCCGGACCTGCCGATCCTGTTCATCTCCGGCTATGCCGAGGAGCAATTGAGGAAATCGATCGACCTCGACCGCGTCGCCTTCCTCGCCAAGCCCTTCTCGGTCCAGCGCCTCGCCGAAGCGGCAAGGGACGCGATGGCGGCGAAGTAGGGGACAGTCACTTTCACGCGCTGAATCGCGAGATTCCACGCCGTCGTGCGAAAAGTGACTGTCCCCTGCGCCGTGCCCGATGGGGACAGTTACTTTCCGACGCCGCGCCCGAATGTGCCGGCCGGACGCGTGAAAGTAACTGTCCCCGCTCACCCCTGGACGCGTGAAAGCAACCGTCCCCGCTCACCCCCCGTTAAAAACTCTTTTCCTTTCCGGAACAATTGCCTAAGCGTCGCGCCATGTCCGGGGGGCGTTCCATCCTCATCGTCGAAGACGAGCCGCTGATCGCGATGATGCTCGAGGATTTCCTCGACTCGCTCGGCCACCGCGTCGTCGGCACCTGCGAGAGCCTCGAGGACGCGCTGGCGCATGTCGAGCGCGGCGGTTTCGACATCGCGATCATCGACGTCCAGCTCAAGGACGGCAAGACCGTCTGGCCGGTCGCCGACCGCCTCGCCGACGCCGGCAAGCCCTTCGTCCTCGCCACCGGCGGCCATGTCGAGCCGCCGCCCGCCCGCCATGTCGCCGCGCCCGTCCTCGCCAAGCCCTATACGATCGACGCCATCGAGCCCGCCCTCGCTCAGGCCTGCGCGGCCTGTGCGCAGAGGCGCGGCGCTGGCGCGGATCGATCCCGCACGCGAAAGCCGTTGAACCCGCCCCAATCCGCCCGAACTGGCCTCGTTCATGGAACGGCAGCTCCCGACCCTCGGTTCCTGGCAGGCGCAGCACGACACGGATCGGGCGTCGCTCTAGGCGCATGGCGGCTTCACCGCCGCGACCGCCCTGGCAGAGGGGGGCGGCGACGCTTTTCGGCTGACTGACACGAGACAGCGAGTTCCCCCCTTGTTCTGTAGGAACAGACGTGGTACAGAGCCCAAATCGCGTTGAACGGTCGGCGCGGAGGGAATAGGGAGCTCGGACGCCATGACGGCATCTCTCAAGGTCGTTTCCGACAGGACTTCACAGGATATGGACAAGCAGAAGGCCCTCGAGGCCGCGCTCGCGCAGATCGACCGCGCGTTCGGCAAGGGCAGCGCGATGAAATTGGGATCGCGCGAGGCGGTGGAGATCGAGACCATCTCGACCGGATCGCTCGGGCTCGACATCGCGCTCGGCATCGGCGGCCTGCCGCGCGGCCGCGTCGTCGAGGTCTACGGGCCGGAAAGCTCGGGCAAGACCACGCTCGCTCTCCACGTCATCGCCGAGGCGCAGAAGAATGGCGGCACCGCCGCCTTCGTCGACGCCGAGCATGCGCTCGATCCGGTTTATGCGAAAAAGCTCGGCGTCGACGTCGACAATCTCATCGTCTCGCAGCCCGATACCGGCGAGCAGGCGCTAGAGATCACCGACACTTTGGTGCGCTCCAACGCCATCGAT
>JAXDPC010000092.1:0-15385 GCA_034668525.1 Sphingomonadales bacterium | reverse complement strand
GTCGCCAGCAGCCGGTCGATCTGCGCGATCGCGCCCTCGACCCGGCCGCGCAGGGCCTCGTGGACCTCGCGCAGCTGCCTCAGCTCCGGCTCCGGACGCGCCGCGGCCGGCTGCCGCTCGGCGGCTGATTCGATCCGGGCGAGCGCCCGCTCGATCCGGGCGATGGCGGCCGAGGTGCGTTCTTCGGACATGGCCTCCGAATAGTGGCGGCGCGACCGCCCGGCAAGCGCTTCGCGCCGCGCTGTTGACGCAAGCGCCCCCGCCATTAAGGAGCGGCGGGCAGGGGAGCCGCCCGGCTTCCGCGACATGCTCCAGCAGGGACGCGACATGACCGCCGAACCGAGACTGCTCGCCAACGCGATCCGCGCGCTGTCGATGGATGCGGTGCAGGCGGCGAATTCGGGCCATCCCGGAATGCCGATGGGCATGGCCGACGTCGCGACGATCCTGTTCACCGAATATCTGAAATATGACGCCGCCGACCCGGCCTGGCACGACCGCGACCGGTTCGTGCTCTCCGCGGGCCACGGCTCGATGCTGATCTATTCTCTGCTCTGGCTGACCGGCTACCAGCGGCCGACGATCGACGAGATCCGCAACTTCCGCCAAATCGGCAGCCCCTGCGCCGGCCATCCCGAGAATTTCATGCTCGCCGGGGTCGAGGCGACGACCGGGCCGCTCGGCCAGGGCTTCGGCATGGCCGTGGGCATGGCCGTGGCCGAACGGCATCTGAGCGCGGTCTTCGGCGACGATCTGGTCGACCACCGCACCTGGGTGATCGCCGGCGACGGCGATCTGATGGAAGGCGTGAACCACGAGGCGGCGGGGCTTGCAGGGCATCTCGGCCTCGGCCGTCTGATCGTCTTCTGGGACGACAACAAGATCACCATCGACGGCTCGACCGACCTATCCACCTCGGAAGACGTCAAGGCCCGCTACGCCGCTTACGGCTGGCACACCGCCCAATGCGACGGCCACGATTTCGACGACATACGGCGCGCGATCGACGAGGCCGTGGCCGACCCGCGGCCGTCCCTGATCGACTGCCGGACGATCATCGGATGGGGTGCGCCGAACAAGCAGGGGACTTCGGCGACCCACGGCGCGGCGCTGGGCGCGGACGAGGTCGCGGCGGCGCGCCGGCAGCTGCTCTGGGAGAGCGAGCCGTTCGAAATCCCGGACGAGATCCTTTCGGCCTGGCGGGCGGCAGGCCGGCGCGGCGCGGGCGCGCATGAGGATTGGCGCGTCCGGCTCGCAGCCAGCCCGGAGCGGGAAGAGCTGGTGCGGCGGATGGAGGGGCGGCTGCCGGCCGATCTCGGTCTCGAGGCCTGGCTCGACCGGCTCGCCGCCGAGCCGCAGACGGTGGCGACGCGCAAGGCCTCCGAGCTCGCCCTGGAGGCGATCAACGCCGCCGTGCCGGAGACTCTGGGCGGATCAGCCGACCTGACGGGTTCGAACAATACCAAAACAAAGGCGCAGAAGCCTCTGACAAAAGGGGATTATTCCGGCCGATACATCTATTACGGCATCCGCGAGTTCGGGATGGCGGCGGCGCTCAACGGCATGGCGCTGCACGGCGGCGTCATTCCCTATGGCGGCACCTTCCTGGTCTTCTCCGACTATTGCCGTCCGGCGATCCGGCTCGCCGCGCTGCAGGGCGCGCGCGTCGTGTTCGTGATGACCCACGATTCGATCGGTCTCGGCGAGGACGGGCCGACCCATCAGCCGGTCGAGCATCTCACCAGCCTGCGGCTGATCCCGAACCTCGCCGTGTTCCGCCCGGCGGACGTGGTCGAGACGGCGGAATGCTGGCAGCTCGCGCTCGAGCGGCGCGACGGGCCGTCGCTGCTCGCCCTCACCCGCCAGAACCTGCCGCAGCTGCGGCTGGAGCGGACCGAGAATCTGAGCGCCCGCGGCGCCTACCGCCTTCGCGCGGCACCGGCCGCGCGCCGTGTGGTGTTGGTCGCGACAGGGTCCGAGGTTTCCCTCGCCGCCGAGGTGGCGGAGGCGCTGGAGGGGCAGGGGATCGGCGCCGACCTCGTTTCGATGCCGTCTTGGTCCCATTTCGACGCGCAGGAGGAAAGCTACCGCGCCGACCTGCTGCCCGCAGACGCGCTGACCGTCTCGATCGAGGCCGGCACGACGCTCGGCTGGGAGCGCTATGTCGGCCCGCGCGGGCTGGCGATCGGCCTCGACCGGTTCGGCGCCTCGGGCCCGGGCGACGATGTATTCAGGCGCTTCGGCTTCACCGCCGAAGCGATCGTGCCGCGGATCCTCTCGCGGCTGAATTCACAAGGAGAACAGTGACATGGCAACGAGAGTTGCGATCAACGGCTTCGGCCGCATCGGCCGGCTGGTGGCGCGGGCGCTGCTGCAGAAGCAGGACAGCGGCCTCGAGCTGGTCTCGATCAACGACCTCGCCGACGCCGAATCGAACGCTTTGCTGTTCCGGCGCGACAGCGTCCACGGCCTCTATCCGGGCGAGGTCCGCGCCGAGGGCAACGACCTGATCATCGACGGCCGCCGCATCCACGTCACGGCGGAGCGCGATCCGGCGAAGCTGCCCCACGGCGACAACGGCATCGACCTCGTGCTGGAGTGCACCGGGTTCTTCACCGATCGTGACAAGGCCGGTACGCATCTCACTGCCGGAGCGAAGAGAGTCCTGGTCTCGGCCCCGGCAAAGGGGGCCGATCTCACCGTCGTCTACGGGGTCAATCACGACCGGCTCAGCGCCGAGCACAGCATCGTCTCCAATGCATCCTGCACGACCAACTGCCTGGCGCCCGTCGCCAAGGTGCTGAACGATTCGATCGGCATCGAGCGCGGGCTGATGACGACGATCCACGCCTACACCAACGACCAGAAGATCCTCGACCAGATCCACACCGACAAGCGCCGCGCGCGCGCCGCCGCCATGTCGATCATCCCCACCACCACCGGTGCCGCCCGCGCGGTCGGCGAGGTGCTGCCCGAGCTCAAGGGCAAGCTCGACGGCTCCGCGGTGCGCGTGCCGACACCCAATGTCAGCCTGGTCGACCTCACCTTCACGCCGAAGCGCGACACCGACGTCGCCGAGGTGAACGGCGTCCTCAAGGCCGCCGCCGACAGCGGGCCGCTGGCCGGCATCCTCGATTATACCGACGAACCTTTGGTCTCGATCGACCTCAACCACAATCCGGCGAGCTCGACCGTCGACAGCCTCGAGACGGCGGTGCTGGAGGGCAAGCTGGTGCGCGTCGTCTCCTGGTACGACAATGAATGGGGCTTTTCGAACCGGATGGTCGACACCGCCCGCGCCATGGCGAGGCTGATCTGAGGGTGAAGTGCATGGTCCGTTCGCATCGAGCGAAGTCGAGAGGCCGTTTCGAGCGAAGCCGAGAACAGGAGCCTCGCCTTCGCTCGGCGCGGGTCCTCGACTTCGCTCGAACCGAACGGTGGGATTGAGGTCATGACGTCGTTTCGCACCCTCGACGACATCGGCGACGTGCGAGGGAAGCGCGTGCTGGTGCGCGTCGACCTGAACGTGCCGATGGCGGACGGCGCGGTGAGCGACGACACCCGGTTGCGCGCCACGCTGCCGACCGTCACCGAGCTCGCGGACAAGGGCGCGATCGTGCTGCTGCTCGCGCATTTCGGGCGTCCCAAGGGGCAGCCGAGCGAAGAATTCTCGCTTGCGCAGGTCGTGCCCGCCTACGAGGCCGTGCTCGGCCGGCCGGTCGGCTTCATCGACTGGGAGGCGGAGCAGGCCGCTGCCGACCTTGCGCCGGGGGACGTCGCCATCCTCGAAAACACCCGCTTCTTCGGCGGCGAGGAGAAGAACGATCCGGCGGTGGTCGAGCGCTTCGCGCGGCTCGGCGATCTCTACGTCAACGACGCCTTCTCCGCCGCCCATCGCGCCCATGCCTCCACCGAAGGGCTCGCGCACCGCCTGCCCGCCTTCGCCGGGCGGGCGATGGAGGCGGAGCTGAAGGCGCTCGAAAGGGCGCTCGGGGAGCCCGAGCGGCCGGTCGCGGCGGTCGTCGGCGGCGCCAAGGTCTCGACCAAGCTCGAAGCGCTGCGCCACCTCGTCGCGAGGGTCGACCATCTGATCATCGGCGGCGGCATGGCCAACACCTTCCTCGCCGCGCGCGGCGTCGACGTGGGCAAGTCGCTTGCCGAGCATGACCTTGCCCAGATTGCGCTCGAGATATTGGAGGCCGCGGACCGCGCCGGCTGCACGGTGCACCTGCCCTATGACGTCGTGGTGGCGAGCGAGTTCGCCGAAAATCCGCCGGGCCTCAGGACCTGCAACGTCCATGAAGTCGCCGCCGACGAGATGATCCTCGATGTCGGCCCGGCCGCCGTCGAGGCGCTCGCCGACGTGCTCAAGACCTGCCGCACCCTGGTCTGGAACGGTCCGCTGGGCGCGTTCGAGACTCCGCCCTTCGGCGCGGCGACGGTCGCGCTTGCCCGCACCGCCGCGGCGCTCACCCAGAGCGGCCAGCTCGTCTCGGTGGCGGGCGGCGGCGACACGGTGGCGGCATTGAACCATGCCGGCGTCGCCGGCGAATTCAGCTTCGTCTCGACCGCCGGCGGCGCCTTCCTGGAATGGATGGAGGGCAAGGCGCTGCCCGGCGTCGAGGCGCTGGAGCGGCGATGATCAACCTGACCTCGATCGATCATGTCGTGCTGCGGGTCGTCGACCTGGAGAGGGTCGCGCGTTTCTATGTCGACGTGCTCGGCGCGCGCTGGGAGAAGAAGCGCGAGGCGATCGGCCTCTACCAGCTCCGCGCCGGCAGCGCGCTGATCGACCTCGTCCCCGTCGACGGCAAGCTCGGCCGGATGGGCGGCGCTGCGCCCGGCCGCGAGGGCCGCAACGTCGACCATATCTGCTTCCGGGTCTTTCCCTGGGACGGCGACGCGATCCTTGCCGAGCTGAAAGCGCACGGCATCGAAGGCGAAATCGTCTCGCGCTACGGGGCCGACGGCGACGGCCCGTCGATCAGCCTCACCGACCCCGAAGGAAATGGCCTGGAGCTCAAGGGTCCGCCCTGGGCTCCGGTGCCCGAACGCTAGAACGAGGACAAGATGAACCAGCAGGACATGACCGCCAAGATGCGCGACGGGCAGGGCTTCATCGCCGCGCTCGACCAGAGCGGCGGCTCGACCCCGAAGGCCCTGAAAGGCTACGGGATCGAGGAAGGCGCGTGGGGCTCCGACGAGGAGATGTTCGGCCTGATCCACGAGATGCGCACGCGGATCGTCACGTCGCCGGCATTCAGCGGCGGCAAGGTGATCGGCGCGATCCTGTTCGAGCGCACCATGGACGGCGACGTCGACGGACGGCCGGTGCCCGAGGTCCTGATCGAGCGCGGCGTCGTCCCCTTCATCAAGATCGACAAGGGGCTCGAGGCCGAGGCGGACGGAGTCCAGCTGATGAAGCCGATGCCCGAGCTGGACGCGCTGCTGAGGCGCGCGAAGGGCCTGGGCATGTACGGCACCAAGGAGCGATCGGTGATCAACCTCGCCAATCGCGCCGGCATCGCGGCGATCGTCCGCCAGCAGTTCGACGTGGCGCGGCAGGTGCTCGCCGCCGGACTGGTCCCGATCATCGAGCCCGAGGTCAACATCAAGAGCCCGGAGCGGGCCGAAGCCGACCGCATCCTGCTCGAGGAGGTCGCCGGCGCCCTCAACGCGATGCCCGGCGACGAGCAGGTAATGCTGAAGCTGTCGCTGCCCGCCGAGCCCGGCCTGTTCCAGCCGCTGGTCGATCATCCGCGCGTGCTGCGGGTCGTCGCGCTTTCCGGCGGCTATTCGCGGCCCGAGGCCTGTGCGGAGCTCGCGAAGAATCGGGGCATGATCGCCAGCTTCTCGCGCGCTCTGCTCGAGGATCTGCGCCATGGAATGAGCGACGAGGAGTTCGACCGGGCGCTGGGCGGCGCGATCGACGAGATCCACCGCGCGTCGACCGAAAAGGTTGCGGCATAGGCCTCCGGCGCATCCTCGCCCGTCAATTCGCCCGCCCGAGCGGCTGGGTCGGCGGGCGGCTGATCGCTCCCTGGCTGGACCGGATCAGCGCGCCGATGACAGGGCTGGCGCTGGAAATGCTCGCGCCGGAGCCGGGGGAACGGATACTCGACGTCGGCTTCGGCGGCGGCGGCCTGATCGCCGCGCTGATCCGAGCCGGCGCGGTGCCGGTCGGCGTCGACGTTTCGGAGGCGATGGTGAAGCGGGCCCGCCGGCGCTTTCCAGGGATGGAGTTCCACTGCGCCCCTGCGGAGCGCCTGCCGCTTGCCGACGGCGAGGTCTTAAAGGCGGTCAGCCTCAACAGCCTCTATTTCTGGAGCGATGCCGCCGCCGCCTTCGCCGGGCTCGCGCGCGTGATCGTGCCCGGTGGGCGGCTCGTCATCGGCTTCGAGCCGCCGGAGGAGCTGCGCAAATGGCCGGGTCACCGTCACGGCTTCCGGCTCTACGAGGTGGAGGAGGTGAGGGGCATGATGGAGCGCGCGGGCTTCGAGAAGATCGAGGAGAAATGGGGCCGGGGCCGCAAGCCCGATCTCTTTTGCTGCTTGAGTGGCACGCGCATCGGTGCGAACCGCTAGCGGCATGGAGGACCCGCTCGATCCCGAATTCGCGGCGCTGTTCGATCCGGTCGAACGGCCCCCCTGCCAACTCTATCTGATTTCGCCGCTCGACGTCGGCGGCGACTTCCCGGCACGGCTCGAGGCGGCGCTCTCCGGCGGACCGGTTGCCGCCTTCCAGTTCCGCGTCAAAGACGTGGACCAGCACGAGGCGGCGCGGTTGGCGGAGCCGCTTCAGCGCATCTGCGAAGCGCATGAGGTCGCCTTTATCGTCAACGACGACATGGCGCTGGCGAAGCGGATCGGCGCCGATGGCGTCCATCTCGGCCAGAGCGACGGCGATCCCCGCGAGGCCCGCGCATTGCTCGGCCCCGCCGCGCAGATCGGCGTCACCTGCCACGACAGCCGCCATCTCGCCATGGCTGCGGGCGAGGCCGGCGCGGACTATGTCGCCTTCGGCGCCTTCTTCCCGACCGCGACCAAGGAAACGCACCACCGGCCGGATCCCGGAATCCTCGGCTGGTGGTCGCGCCTGTTCGAGATACCCTGCGTCGCGATCGGCGGGATCACGCCTGCGAACGGGCGGGCGCTGGTCGAGGCCGGAGCGGATTTCCTCGCGGTGTGCAGCGCCGTGTGGGGACATGAGGAGAGACCCGCCGCGGCGGTCGGGGAATTCCAGAAGGTGCTGACGCGCTAATTCCTCCCCGCCGCGGAGCTCAGCGCAGCGCCTGTCCAACCATGCTCCGCAAGGTCAGCGCGTCGCGGATGGCGTGTCCGTGAATGTCGTTGTTAAAATAGCACCAGACGTCGCGGCCTAAGTGCGCCTGGGCGACGATCCAGTCCGTCCAGGCGAGCAGGCGCTCGTCGGAATAGCGGCCCCAATATTTGCCGACGCCGCCGTGGAAGCGGACGTAGGCGATCGGCCCCGCCGCCCAGCGCTCGGTCTGCAGGCCGGGCATGTCGTGCGCGCAGAAGGAGACGCCGCGGGCCTCGAGCAAAGCCAGCACCTCCCCGGTCAGCCAGCTCTTGTCGCGGAACTCGAAGACGTGGACGAGATCGTCCGGAAGGAGGGCGATGAATTCCTCCAGCCGCTCCGTGTTGCACGCCCAGCGCGGCGGCAGCTGGTAGAGGATCGGGCCGACCGCCTCGCCGAGGTTGCGGGCTCGGCGGAGGAACTCCCCGACCGGCTCGGCGCATTCCTTGAGCTTCTTCATATGGGTGATGAAGCGCGGCGCCTTGACCGCGTAGCGGAAGCCAAGCGGCGCCTGGTCGCGCCATTTGGCGAAGCTCTCCGGCTTGGGCAGGTGATAGAAGCTGGTGTTGAGCTCGACCGTGTCGAAGGTCGCCGCATAATGTTCGAACCAGAGGCGCTGCGGGAGCTTGGGAGGGTAGAAGAGCTCGCGCCAGTGCCGGTAGATCCAGCCCGAGCAGCCGATCCTAATCTCGCCGCGCCTCGCCATCGCCGCCCCGAACGGAACGGGGGGGAAATAAGTTGCGTTGGACGCTCATGGCGCGTCCGATCCTGCTCGTAACCGCGACCGCGATCGTCACCGCGACGCTCACCAGCGCCGTGTGGATGTACGCGCTGAGCGAGGGCCCGGTCGACGACCGCCCGCCCGCGGCGGGACCCCCGCCTGCACCCCAGCGTCCGGCCGTCGTCATCGGCCCCGGCGGTCTCGCCATTCCGGTCGCCGGCATCCGCGCCGGGCAGCTCGCCGACACCTACACCCAGTCGCGCGCCGGCGGCGCCCGCGCCCACAATGCGATCGACATCATGGCGCCGCGCGGGACGCCGGTGGTAGCGGCCGCGCCCGGCACGGTGGAGAAGCTCTATTTCAGCCGCGGCGGCGGCGGCATCTCGGCCTATGTCCGTTCGCCCGACCGCCGCTGGATCTATTATTACGCCCATCTCGACGGCTACGCGCCGGGGCTTCGGGAGGGGCAGCTGCTCCAACGGGGCGACCCGGTCGGCACGGTCGGCTCTACCGGCAACGCCAATCCGGCCGGGCCGCACCTGCATTTCGCGGTCCACGCCATGGAGCAGGGCGAATCCTGGCACGAGGGCCAGGCGGTCAACCCCTATCCGCTCCTTGCCGGGAGCGGCGCCCGCCGCTAAAGGCCCGGCGACCCTTTTCCCACTTTCGCGAGCATTCCATGAAGATCAGCGGCGTGGACATTCGTCCCGGCAACATCATCGAATATGAAGGCGGCATCTGGCGCGCGGTGAAGATTCAGCACACCCAGCCCGGCAAGGGCGGCGCCTACATGCAGGTCGAGATGAAGAACCTCATCGACGGCCGCAAGAACAACGTCCGCTTCCGCTCGGCGGAGACGGTCGAGCGCGTCCGCCTCGACACCAAGGATTTCCAGTTCCTGTTCCGCGACGGCGACATGCTGACGTTCATGGACAAGGAGAATTACGAGCAGATCACCCTGCCCGCCGACCTGCTCGGCGACGCCGCCGCCTTCCTCCAGGACGGGATGGACGTAATGATGGAGCTATGGGAGGAGCGGCCGATCTCGGTCCAGCTCCCCGACACGATCGAGGCCACGATCGTCGAGGCCGACGCGGTCGTGAAGGGCCAGACCGCCTCGTCGAGCTACAAGCCCGCTCTGCTCGAGAATGGCGTGCGCGTCATGGTGCCGCCGCATATCGGCGCGGGCACGAAGATCGTCGTCGACGTCTACGAGCAGACCTATATCCGCCGCGCCGATTGATGGTCTCCCATTCCGGCCTGATCACCGTCATGCAGCGCGCCGCGCGCAAGGCGGCGCCGCGCATCAGGCGCGACTTCGGCGAGGTCGAGCAGCTCCAGGTCAGCCGCAAGGGTCCGGCCGACTTCGTCTCGATGGCCGACAAGCGCGCCGAAGAGACGGTGATGGACGAGCTCCGCCACGCCCGGCCGGACTGGGGTTTCCTGATGGAGGAAGCGGGCGCGATCGAAGGCGCGCCGGGCAAGCCGCGCTGGGTGCTCGACCCGATCGACGGCACCTCCAACTTCCTCCACGGCATCCCCCATTTCGCGATCTCGATCGCGGTCCAGGAGGCGAAGCCCGGCGGCGGCTGGGGGGAGATCAGCCAGGGCCTCGTCTACCAGCCGCTCACCGACGAGAGCTATTGGGCGGAGAAAGGCAGGGGCGCCTGGCTCAACGAGCGGCGCCTGCGCGTCTCCTCGCGCCGCGACCTTTCCGACGCGCTGATCGCGACCGGCGTCCCCTACAAGGGCCACGGCCAGCTCGAGCGCTTCCAAAGGATCCTCAACGCCGTATCGCCCGAGGTGGCGGGGATCCGCCGCTTCGGCTCGGCCGCGCTCGATCTCGCTTGGGTCGCGGCCGGCCGCTACGACGGCTTCTGGGAGGAGGATCTCCAGCCCTGGGACGTCGCCGCGGGAATCCTGCTGGTGCGCGAGGCGGGCGGCTTCGTCACCGACTTCCGCGGCGGCGAGGCGGGTCTCGCCAGAGGCCAGATCCTGGCCGCGGCCGACCAGATCCATTCGCGGCTCCACAAGCTGCTCGCCGGGGCGGTGCGCATCTAGTTCCTCCCCGCGAGCGCAGCTCGGGGGGAGGGCGACCACCCGAAGGGTTGGGGGGTATTGCCGCAGGCCGAGACTAGACCCCTCCACCACCCTCCGGGTGCTCTCCCTCCCCATCGCTCGCGATGGGGAGGAACCCTCGGAACAAAGGGCGATTTTCGGGTGCTTTCCGCCGAGTCCCGCCCTTGCCTCCGCGCGCCCCGGGTCCTAGAGGACGCGCAACATTCTTCCGGAGTCCCAGCGATGGCGTCCGCCGCCGCCGAATATCTGCCGATCCTGCTGTTCCTCGCGGTGGCCCTCGGGCTTTCGCTCTCGTTCGTGGTGATGCCGATGTTCACCGCGAAGCTGACCGGCGCCGCCAATCCCTATCCGGACAAGCTCGCCGAATATGAGTGCGGCTTCCCGGCGTTCGAGGACAGCCGCGCCCAGTTCGACGTCCGCTTCTACCTGGTCGCGATCCTGTTCATCATCTTCGACATCGAAGCGGCGTTCCTCTTCCCCTGGGCGGTGTCGCTCGAGGCGTCGGGCATCGTCGGCTGGGCGGCGATGATGGTGTTCCTGGTCGAGCTGGCGCTCGGCTTCGCCTACGCCTGGAAGAAGGGGGCGCTCGAATGGGAGTGATCCTCGATCCGCGCCGCGAGAACCAGCGCCCCGCAGACCTCCAGCAGCCCGACCCGCAATATTTCTACGATCTCCAGGGCGAGGTCGCGGACAAGGGCTTCCTCGTCACCTCGACCGAGGACCTGTTCCAGTGGGCCCGGACCGGCTCTTTATGGTGGATGACCTTCGGCCTGGCCTGCTGCGCGGTGGAGATGATCCATGTGAACATGCCGCGCTACGACCTTGAAAGATTTGGCGTCGCGCCGCGCGCCAGCCCCCGCCAGTCGGACGTGATGATCGTCGCGGGCACGCTCTGCAACAAGATGGCGCCCGCGTTGCGCCGGGTCTACGACCAGATGTCCGAGCCGCGCTACGTCATCTCGATGGGCAGCTGCGCCAACGGCGGCGGCTATTATCATTACAGCTATTCGGTGGTCCGGGGCTGCGACCGGATCGTGCCGGTCGACATCTACGTCCCGGGCTGCCCGCCGACCGCCGAGGCCCTGCTCTACGGCGTCATGCAGCTGCAGCGGAAGATCCGCCGCATCGGCACGATCGAGCGGTGATGGCGGTGGAGACGTATTCCATCCGTTCGCCCCGAGCGAAATCGAGGGGCGGTGCCGAGCAAAGCCGAGGCCTCTTGTTCTCGACTTCGCTCGAAGCGGCGGCTCGACTTCGCTCGACGCGAACGGAAACGGGTCGGCGATCGTGACCCATTCCGCTCCACTCGTTCCCGCCCGCGAAGGCATTATCGAGCAGGTCGCTGCCACCCTCGGCGACGCCCTGATCGAAGCGAGGGACGCCGTCGGCGAGGTGTCGCTGACCGTCCGCCGCGAGAGCATCGTCGAAGTCTGCACGACGCTGCGCGACCGCTTCGAATATCAGCAGCTGATGGAGATTGCCGGCGTCGACTATCCGCAGCGTCCCGAGCGCTTCGAAATCGTCTACCACCTGCTGTCGGTGACGAGGAACCATCGCATCCGCGTCCGCGTCTCGACCGACGAGGACGTGCCGGTCCCGTCAGTCACCGGCATCTGGCCGGTCGCCGGCTGGCTCGAGCGCGAGGTGTTCGACCTCTACGGGGTGCTCTTCTCGGGCAACAACGACCTCAGGCGCATCCTCACCGATTACGGCTTCCGCGGCCATCCCTTCCGCAAGGACTTCCCGCTCTCCGGCTATGTCGAGCTGCGCTATTCCGAGGAGCAGAAGCGCGTCGTCTACGAGCCGGTGCGCCTCGCGCAGGACTTCCGCGCCTTCGATTTCCTCAGCCCCTGGGAAGGCGCCGCCTACATCCTCCCGGGCGACGAGAAGGCCTCGCCGGAAGCGCCCGGCGCGCCGACGCCTCTGAAGGCGGAAGAGGTGAAGAAATGACGATGGTGCCCTTCATCGTCATCCCGGCGAAAGCGGGGATCCCGGCGAGGGCGGCGGGGGTCTCCGCTGCCTGGATTCCCGCTTTCGCGGGGATGACGGAGGCGTCCGTTGGTTGCTGACACCTCCACTGCCGCCACGACGGGCAGCGCGCGCGAGGTCGAGCGGACCGGCGCGACGCGCTCCGACATCGCCAACTACACGATCAATTTCGGCCCGCAGCACCCCGCCGCGCACGGCGTGCTGCGCCTCGTGCTCGAACTGGACGGCGAGATCGTCGAGCGGGTCGATCCGCATGTCGGCCTGCTCCACCGCGGCACCGAGAAATTGTGCGAGCACAAGACCTATATCCAGTCGATCCCCTACATGGACCGGCTCGATTACGTCTCGCCGATGTCGATGGAGCACAGCTACGTGCTCGCCATCGAGAAATTGCTCGATCTCGAAGTGCCCCTGCGCGCCCAGTATCTGAGGACCTTCTTCGCCGAGCTGACCCGGGTTTCGAACCACCTGCTCAACATCGGCAGCCACGTCATGGACGTCGGCGCGATGACTCCGAACCTGTGGCTGTTCGAGCCCCGCGAAGACATCATGAACTTCTACGAGCGCGTGTCTGGCGCGCGCATGCACGCCAATTATTTCCGGCCCGGCGGGGTCCACCAGGACGTGCCGGCGGGACTGCTCGACGACATCGCCGAGTGGATGGACGGCCGGCTGATCACTTTGTTCGAGGACGCGATCAGCCTCGTCGCCGACAACCGAATCTTCAAGCAGCGCAACGTCGACATCTCGATCGTCTCGAAGACGGACGCGCTCGCCTGGGGCTTTTCCGGACCGATGATCCGCGCCGCCGGCATCCCCTGGGACATCAGGAAGTCGCAGCCCTACGACGCCTACGACCGGGTCGAGTTCGACGTGCCGGTCGGCACGCGGGGCGACTGCTACGACCGGATGATGGTGCGCGTCGAGGAGGTGCGCCAGTCGATCCGGATCATGAAGCAGTGCATCGAGCAGATGCCCGAGGGGCCGATCGCTTCGCTCGACCGCAAGGTGGTGCCGCCCAAGCGGGCCGAGATGAAGCAGTCGATGGAAGCGCTCATCCACCACTTCAAGCTCTACACCGAGGGCTTCCACGTGCCGGAGGGCGAAGTCTATGTCGCCACCGAGAGCCCGAAGGGCGAGTTCGGAATCTATCTCGTCTCGGACGGCACCAACAAGCCCTACCGGGTCAAGATCCGCCCGACGGGATTCAGCCACCTCCAGGCCATGGATTTCATGACCAAAGGCCATATGCTGGCCGACGTCACCGCGATCCTCGGCTCGCTCGACATCGTCTTCGGGGAAATCGACCGATGATCGTGAACGCATCCTATTATGTCGCCTTGTTCCTCCTTCCCGCGGTCGTTGCGGCCCTGCTGCCCCGGCCCTTGCGGCTCGCAGCGACCGCGCTCGGCGCCGTTTCCCTGCTCGCCTTCCTGTTCGTGGTGCAGCCCGGCTTCGGTCCGGCCGCTCAAATCGGCAGGCTGATCGCGATTGCGGTGCTGATCGGCGGCATTGCGGGCGAAGGGTACGAATTCCTGCGCGGCCGTTCGGCGAAGAGGGGCTGGCTCCATGGCTGAGACCCTCGCCAGCATTGGAAGGCCGGACTGATGCTCGCGCCTGCATTGGCATTCCGGAAGGTCGGTCCGTGAGCCGCGCTCCCCGTTTCCTGGCAGCCGCAGCGGTGGCGGGAATCGCCGCGCCGGTCTGCGCTCAGGGGCCGGTCGCGTCGATCGCCGCCGCGCTCGAACGAGGTGACGAGCAGGGGCTGATCCGCCTCACCTCGGGAGCCATCTACTCGAAGCTCAGCGTCGAAGCGCGATCCGGGGAGATCGTCCGGATGGCGCCGGCCGAGTTGATCGCGCTGACGCGGGGCTGTCCGGTGGCTGATCCGCCGATCGAGGCCGGCGGCTTCCCCTCGGCCTCGGGCAGCGTCGGCTTCCGATGCCTCGGGCGCCCGGTCCAGGGAAACCGCTGCGAGGATATCGGCTACGGGCTCCTGATCCGGCCGCTGGCCGGATATTCGCGCGTCGAGGTCTGGGAGAACAACAATTGGTCGTCGGCACGCTGCGGAATGCCGGGACCGCCCGCGCCGCCCGCGCCTCCGCGCCCTCCGAATGGGAGGCGCGAATAATGGCCGATATCCTTCCGACGTCGATCCCCGATCTCGACGATCTGCGCGCCCGTTGGGGCGGCTTCGCCTTCACCGCCGAGAACGACAAGCAGGCGAAACTGATAATCGGCCGCTATCCGCCGGGCCGTCAGCATAGCGCGATCATCCCTTTGCTCGACCTCGCCCAGCGGCAGGTCGGGGCGGAGACGCAGACCCAGGGCTGGCTGCCGATCCCGGTGATCGAATATGTCGCGAGCTATCTCGATATGCCGTACATGCGCGCCTACGAGGTCGCGACCTTCTACACCATGTTCAATCTGAGGCCGGTCGGCCGCTTCCACGTCCAGGTCTGCGGCACCACGCCCTGCATGCTGAGGGGCTCGGACGACCTGTTCGGCGCGTGCAAGGCGAAGGGGCTGAGGAAGGGCGCGACCACCGAGGACGGGTTGTTCACCTTGTCCGAGGTGGAATGCCTCGGCGCCTGCGCCAACGCGCCGATGGTCCAGATCAACGACGACAATTACGAAGATCTCACCTTCGCGACGATGACCGAGATATTGGACGCGCTCGCCCGCGGCGAGACTCCCAGACCCGGGCCCCGGGTCGAGCGCCAGACCAGCGCTCCCGAGGGCGGCCCGACCACGCTCCGTGAGATGGTGACGGAGAATTACGACTATCGAAGCCTTTGGGGAGGGAAGGAAACGTCATGACCGAAGTTTTGAAGCTGATATTGTGGATCATCGCTGCGATCATCGTCTTGAGCCTGGTGCTCAAGCTGCTCGGGGCAGCGCTGAAGCTTATCTTCATCCTCGCGGCCATCGCGATCGTGCTGGGCGTGTTCATCGTCATCAGCCGCGCGCTCAGCGGAGGGGGAGGGCGTGCCTGAACGGATCGCCACGGCGGTGGCGCTCGGCGCTTTGCTCGCCGGCTGCGGCCAGGCGGCGGCGCCCAGCAACGGCGCCGCCGCCGAGGCCAGGCCTCAGCCTCCGGAGCGGCTGGAAACGGTCGCCGAGCGGCTGGTGCGGCAGCGTGCCGGCGCCGGCGAGCTGCGCTTCGAGGAGTCGCGCGCCTATCGCCACGGCGACGTCGCGGTGGTGTGCGGCTCCTATGCGCAGCCGGGCCGGCCGCGCCAGCGCTTCGTGGCGGTGAGCAACGTCGACGTCTGGCTC
>JAXDPC010000091.1:0-7466 GCA_034668525.1 Sphingomonadales bacterium | reverse complement strand
TGCGGGGCTGGCAGGGCTGGCTCGAGCTGAAGCGGATGGAGCTCGCCGGGCACGGCCGCCACGACGGGCGCGGCGAGGCGATGGAGCGGATCGAGATCGCCGACCTCAAGGAACGCATCCGCAAGCTCGAAGCGATCGCCTCCTGCGTCGATCTGTGAATTCCTCCCCATCACCAGGTGATGGGGAGGGGGACCATGCGAAGCATGGTGGAGGGGTAAAGGGCGCAGGACCTGATCGAGCCGGACTGACCAGTAGGCTCAGCGTCTTTTACCCCTCACCACCCTCCGGGCGGTCCCCCTCCCCACGGCTTCGCCGCAGGGAGGCACCTACACTCCGCCGAGCCAGGCGAGGAGGCTCCGTCCCGGCATGAAATAATAGCCGCCGCCCAAGGTCTTCACGAATTGCGGCAGCGGCTTCAGCCGGACCGGTCCGTCGTGGCTCGGAACGACGTAGCCCGAGCCGTCGCAATTGCTGGTCAAGGGATCCTGCTCGCCGACGAGGCCGTGGAAAGCGGGGCTGATCAGCCAGGTTTGCTGGACGAATTCGAACTGCCGCTCGATGTCGCCGTTGAGGCACATGAAGAGCAGCCCCGGGTCGCGTCCTTCCTCCGGCTGGTAGAGCCGGCCGACGCGGAGGATGCGGTGGCGGTTGGAGATGCCGACCTGCTCCATGTCGCCCGGCGCCAGCGTGTCGCGCGGATTGGCGCGTCGGATGTGCGCGCCGATCGGGCAGCGGAGCGCCTGCGGGTCCTCGGTCCCGAACAGGAAGTCGTTGTCGCTGTAGGCGACCGGCGCGGCGTGGACCGGCGGCTCGCGCTTTTCCGCTTCCGCTTTGGCGGCGGCTTCGGTTTCGGCCGGGCTGCTGCTGATCGAGGCGCCGGCGGCCCATTGCGCTGCGCCCGCCGCCTGCGACGGCGTCGCCGCCGCGCCGCCGGCCTGCGGCGCCGCCGCGATGGCGCTGCCCTCGCTGGGGTTGGTGTCCGGGCGGACCGTCTCCGAGCCGACCGGCTCGCCGGCGGCGGCGATCGCGGTCTGGTCGCTGAAGCCCGCCGCATTCTCGCGGTTGGCCCGCCGCTCGACTCGCTTCTCATGCTCCTTCGGGAACGGATAATAAGGGTTGCGGACGAGGGAGGAGCCGTCGCGCCAGCGGCCGACCAGCTTGGCGGCGATATAGTCCGGCCGGATGTCGTAGGGCGCCGGCAGCCGGTGCTTCAGCCGGCGATATTCGCCCCAGCAATAATCCCAGAATCCGGTCACGTCCTGCTCGAGCTGACGGATGACCAGATAGGTGCCGTTGCGGCCCACCGCGCGCGGCGCGTCGACGATCGATTTGCCGAACTCCCAGCTCTTGTCGGCGACCGGCAGCCGGTTGTCCGGGTCGGCGAGCGCCGACAGCTCCGGCTCCGGCGGGAAGTTGCCGCGATTGTCCGGGTAGCCGATGATGAACTCGCCCGGTTCGACGAGATGGATCGGGTCGTTCTTGCGATAGCTCTGGTAGGAGCCGCGGATGATCGGCTGGGAGATGCCGTCGACGAATCCGAACGGCTCGATCGCCGGCTTCTTGGTCCGCTCCAGCGGGATGCGGTGCGGCTCGCCGAGGCCGTTCTCCTCCGCGAGCTCGCGGATGCGGCCGCACAGCTTCGTCACCGATTCCTCGTCGCGCCCGTAGACGAGCAGAGCGAGATCGTAGGGATCGCGCCCCCACAGCCAGTTTTCCGGCGCGTTGGCGTTGATGTCGCCGAGGATCCGGTTGCGCGCCTCGGTGTGCATTCCCTCCAGGAACGCCGCGGCGAACCCCTTCAGGCACTCGTCCGGCAGCCCGAGCTTCTCGAGCGCGCTCGCCCCCAGCGCCACCGTCACGATGGCGTCGTGGCGCAGCTTGCGGCCGTCGCCGAAGCCGACGTGGGGATAGAGGCCGGCCATGAACGCTCGCGCCTTCTCGCGGTCGTTCGGCAGGTGATAGAGGACGACCGAGCCGTCCTTCATGAAGCCGAGGCCGCCGAAGACGAGGCTCTGGATCTCGCTGGTGTCCAATTTCTCGTCGGGCCGCTCCGCCGATCCGAACAGGGTCAGCCACTGGACCGCCTCGTCGTTGGTGAGGGCGGCGGCGAGGCCCCGGCGCAAGGCCGCGTTGGCGCGGACATGATCGGTGGTGAGCGTCGGATAGGCGCTGTACCAGAAGCGGGTCGGCACCATCGAATGGCGGGCATAGCGCTTGAACCGCTCGCCGTCGGTGGCGCCGTCCTGGATCAGGTTCTTCGCCTTGGGAAAGCCGATCGAGTTGGACCAGACGCCGGTGAGGCCGTCATGGGCGCGGGTGATGAAGTCCTCCAGATAGCTTTCCCAGCTGCCCCCGAAATTGGAGAAGAAGATGAGGTTGCGGGTCCCCGGTACGGTGATCCAGCGCGCCGCGTGGATGGTCGAGATGCCGCCGAGGAAGCCGGGGCGGTAGGATTTGGTCGCGAGCTGCGCGATCACGAAGAAGATCAGGCGGATCGTGATCCACCGCACCAGGCCGGGCTTGCGGCAGGTGATCGAGACCATGTGGTTCTGGGCGTAGTGATTCTCGCGCTCGCGCATCTCGGCGAGGATTTTGGCGTCGGGCGCGCGCGGGTCGCACCAGTCGCTCTCCTCCTGCTTGCGCAGCGTCAGATAGACCCAAAGCGCGAACAGGGCGACCGCGACCGCCAGCGCGAACGCGGCCTTGACCGTGATCTCGAGCGCTTCGCCGAATTCCTTGGTCATGATCCAGCTGCCGGCGAAGACGGCGAGCAGGATCAGGCCGAGCGGCCAGAGATAGGTAGTGACGAAGGCGATGATCAGCGCCGGGACGCTGACCGGCTGCGCGTCCCGCCCCGGAGGCGGCGGCGGCTCCAGCGCCCATCTGTGCTCGTCCGATTCCGCGACCGCCCGCCGGACCGCGGCCAGCCTGTCGAGCGGCCGCACGTCGCAGCCGCCGGCGTCGACCTGCTTGGCGACGAACTCCGCCAGCTTGGCTTCCTTGCGGATCCGCCCGACATGAATTCCGGGCGTGCCGGCATGGGCGAGGCCGGGATTGCTCGAGAAGAGGCTCCAGCCGATCTCGATCCGGTGCGATTTCAGATATCCGACCAGGCTGACATTGTCGCGCCAGTCGCGCGCCTTGGCGAAGACCGGCTTGAGGTCGCCGCCGATCGCCTCGACGATCCGCTCGACCGCGCGGTCTGAGGTGCCGTCGGCGGTGAATTCGAAGACGATGCTGGCCGTCCCGTCCTTGCCGTTCGGAATGGCGTGGATGCTCATGAAATGGGTCCCGCAGTCGTCGCCGTCGACGGCGGCGTCGAGCGCGGCCTTGATCCGCGGGTGGGGCGGATTGCCCAGCGCGTCGAGCTCCGCCTCGATCGCCGGGATGTCCGCTTCCCAGATCGGTGCGACGATCGTGATCATCGAGTCCATCAGCGCGGCCCTTCTCTCAGTCTTGCGGTAAGGCGATCGGGGAACGGCCCGACCCATTGCACCTCGCCGGTGCGATCGAGGCCGCGGCCGAGCAGGCCGGCGACCAGCATCGGGATCTGGAACCGGTTGATCGGCCGGCCCGAGCAGGGGTGGAGGCCCCAGCCGAGGTGAAGATAGGCCGAAAGGTCGCGTTCCGGGTCCATCCGGCGCGCGTCGGGGAAGGCGGTCTCGTCCTGCATCGCCGCCTGCGTCCAGGCGATGAGCGTCTCGCCCTTCTTCACCTCGGTGCCGGCAAGCATGCAGTCGTTCGCGGCGCGGCGCATGACGATCGGGTTGTGCGGCCAGCGCCTGAGCGCCTCCTCGCACCAGCCCTCCATCCGGCGCAGGTCGTTCGCGTCCCGCTCCATCGCGAAGCGCAGGTCCGGGTCGCGCGAGGCGACCTTGACGATCTTGGCGACGCAGGTCGCGGTGGTGTCGATGCTTCCGACCAGCATCCCGCCCAGCGTCCGCCGCGCGCCGTCGTCGTCGAGGATGCCGTCCTTGAGCAGATGCCCCATCATGTCGTCGCCGAGGTCGCCCGAGGCGCGGCGGCGGGCGATCTCATCGGCGAACCAGCTTCCCATGTAGCGGCCGGCCTTGATCGCGCGGTCGCGGACCACCGGATCGTCGCCGAGATTGAGGAAGGTATGGGCGAAGACCGACCGCACCACCTCCATGAACATGCGCTCGCTGGTGCCGGTGATCCCGAACAGGCGCTGCGCCGTCCGCGCCGCGATCGGCCGCGCATAGCCGCCGACCACATCGATCTGCCCGCCGGCAGGGACGGCGTCGAGGGCCGTCGCGATCTCGGAAGCGACGCCGGCGCGCAGCCGGTCCTTGTCGACCGCTTCGAGCGAGGAATAGAGCGCCCGCCGCTCGCGCTCGAGATGCTCGGAGCGGTCCATCCCGAGGACGAAGTCGCCCTGGTTCACCTGGCGTATCTTGGTCTCGTTGACCGGCGCGATGATGAAGTCGAGATCGCGGCAGAGCAGCTCGCGGACGTGCGCGTGCCGGGCGGCGATGACCCGCCCGCCCAGCCGAAGCGGCTTCTTCACCAGCTTCGCGCCGATCCGGGCGGCGAGGCCCGGCAGCCACGGCCCGCGAGCGAGCTTCTCCACGAAGCCGGCACGCCGCGCCGGAGTCACGATTTCCTGATCGACCGGTGTTCCGTCCATCGCCCGCACCCCCCCTTGCGACCGAACGGGCTTTCGCCCCGAGTCCCGATGGTGGACCAGTGCCGGCTGCGAGTCCAGTGCCGCCCTCCGGTGGCGCCAATTCGGATCAAATTGTGCCGGGCGAAGGTGGGCGCCGTGGCGCGCGCCCCGGCCGGAGCCGCCGCTTCACAACGTCCGCGTTCGCCGCTAGGGGGCAGCGGGGCGGACAGGAGCCAGGATAGAGGATGAACAAAGAGACCGAGCGCCCCAATCGACCGGCGCTCTCGCTCCACGTGCCGGAGCCGGACGCGCGGCCCGGCGACGAAGTCGATTTCAGCCATATCGCCATCCCCGCCGCCGGCAGCGTGTCCCGCCCCGATATCGCGGCCCCGGCCTCCGACACCCACGGCCTCGTCTACAGCCTGGTGCGCGTCCTCGACGACGAAGGTGCGGCGGTCGGGCCCTGGGACCCGCGGCTCGATCCCGACACGCTGCGCCGGATACTGCGCGACATGATGCTGGTCCGCATCTACGACGACCGGATGTACCGCGCGCAGCGCCAGGGCAAGACCAGCTTCTACATGAAGTGCGCCGGCGAGGAGGCGATCGCGGTCGCCGCCGCCCACGCGATGGACCGCGACGACGTCTTCTTCCCGACCTACCGCCAGCAGGGCCTGCTCGTCGCCCGCGACTATCCGCTCCTGAAGATGATGTGCCAGGTCTATTCGAACAAAGGCGATCCGCTCAAAGGGCGCCAGCTGCCGATCATGTATTCCGACCGTGCGCACGGCTTCTTTTCGATCTCGGGCAATCTCGCGACGCAAATGCCCCAGGCGGTCGGCTGGGCGATGGCCTCGGCGATCAAGGGCGACAGCCGCATCGCGGCCGCGTGGATCGGCGACGGCGCGACGGCGGAGGGGGACTTCCACAATGCCGTCACCTTCGCCGGAGTCTATCGTGCGCCGGTGATCCTCAACGTCGTCAACAACCAGTGGGCGATCTCGACCTTCTCCGGCATCGCCGGCGGCGAGCTTACCACCTTCGCGGCGCGCGCCGTCGGCTACGGGATCGCCGGGCTCAGGGTCGACGGCAACGACGCGCTCGCCGTCTTTGCGGCCACCGCCTGGGCCGCCGACCGCGCGCGCTCCAACCTCGGGCCGACCCTGATCGAGCATTTCACCTATCGCGTCGAAGGCCATTCGACGTCGGACGACCCGACCGCCTACCGGCCGCAGGGCGCGGGCGCCAAATGGCCGCTCGGCGATCCGATCGACCGGCTCCGGAAGCACCTCGTGCTGATCGGCGAATGGGACGAGCAACGCGACGCCGCCCTCCACGAGCAGCTCTCGGCGGAAGTCCGTGCTGCCCAGCGCGAAGCCGAGACACAAGGCACGCTCGGCAACGGCCATTATCAGGACGTCGGCTCCCTGTTCGAAGATGTCTTCGAGGAGCTGCCCTGGCACCTGCGCGAGCAGCGCGGCGAGGCGCTCGGCAAATGACCGCCAGGAACATGATCGAGGCGCTGAACGACGCCCACCGGGTGATGATGGAGCGCGACGACGGCATCGTCGTGCTCGGCGAGGACATCGGCTATTTCGGCGGCGTCTTCCGGGTGACGGCGGGCCTCCAGAAGCAGTTCGGCTCGAGCCGGGTGTTCGACGCTCCGATCGCGGAGCTCGGCATCGTCGCCACCGCGATCGGCATGGCCGCCTACGGCCTGCGTCCGGTCGCGGAGATCCAGTTCGCCGACTATATCTATCCCGGCTTCGACCAGATCATCTCGGAAGCGGGCCGGATGCGCTACCGCACCGCCGGCGAATGGCCGCTGCCGATGGTGATCCGCTCACCTTATGGCGGCGGCATCTTCGGCGGCCAGACCCATTCGCAATCGCCCGAGGCCTTCTTCGCCCACATGCCCGGCATCAAGACGGTCATCCCCTCCAACCCCTATGACGCCAAGGGCCTGCTGATCGCCGCGATCGAGGACAATGATCCCGTCCTCTTCTTCGAGCCCAAGCGTATCTACAACGGTCCGTTCGACGGCTTCCACGACCGGCCCGTCACGCCCTGGGCCAAACACCCCGCGGCGGACGTGCCCGACGGCCATTACACCGTCCCGATCGGCAAGGCCGCAATCGCGCGGGAAGGGGAGGCGGTCACCATCCTCGCTTACGGCACCATGGTCCACGTCGCCCTCGCCACCGCCGAGGCGGAGGGGATCGACGCCGAAGTGCTCGACCTCAGGACCATCGTGCCCGTCGACATCGAGGCGATCGAGGCGTCGGTCCGGAAGACCGGCCGCTGCGTCGTCATCCACGAGGCGACCCGCACCGCCGGCTTCGGCGCCGAGCTCGCCGCGCTGGTGCAGGAGCGCTGCTTCTACCATCTCGAGGCGCCGGTGATCCGGGTGACCGGCTACGACGTCCCTTACCCGCATTCGATGGAATGGACCTATTTCCCCGGCCCCGCCCGCTTGGGCCCGGCGCTCAGAAAAGCCCTGGAGGACTGACGTGGCCCGCTTCGAATTCAAGCTGCCCGACATCGGCGAAGGCATTGCCGAGGCCGAGATCGTCGCCTGGCATGTCAAGGTCGGCGACCGCGTGGAGGAGGACCAGCAGCTCGCCGACATGATGACCGACAAGGCCACGGTCGAGATGGAGAGCCCGGTCGCCGGCACCGTGCTCGAAGTGGCCGGCGAGGTCGGCGACCAGATCCCGATCGGCTCGGTGCTGGTGGTGATCGAGACCGAGGGCGGTGCTGCTGAAGCGGCACGAGCGCCGGCGGGGGACGAGGAGCCGATCGCGGACGGCATGGCGGAGATACCGGAGCCGCTGCAGGA
>JAXDPC010000090.1:0-12771 GCA_034668525.1 Sphingomonadales bacterium | reverse complement strand
TCGGGTTTAGCCTGCTCGCCGGCCTCAGCGCGGGCCGCGCCGAGCGCGAGGCCTCGCGGCCGACCGTGGCGGTGATCGCCGACAGCGCCACGGTCCAGGCGCTGACCGAGGCCCGCGCCCGCATCGTCGCCGGGACGTCGGAGCGGACGATCCCGCTGCTGCGCCCCGTCGAGCCGGCCGAGCATGTCGAGGCGCAGGCGCGGCGCCTGCTCGCCGACGACGAAGCGCGGCTCTCGGCCGTGTTCACCGGGACCATCGAGCGCCCGGTGCTGATCGCGCCGCCCTCGGCGGAAGCGACCGTCGGCAACCGGATCGGCCTGCTGGTCGAGGAGGCCCGCCGCAGCGCCGCCCTGGACGAAGCGGGTTTCCGGGCGGAGCCGGCCGCGCCGCAGCGGGTCGTCACCGAGACGGCGGCGGGCGACCTGCGCTCGGTGCGCAGCGGCCTCGCCCAGGGAACCCAGATGCTGATCTTCATGGTCACTTTGATGCTGGCGACCCTGCTGCTCTCGAACCTGGTCGAGGAGAAATCGAACAAGGTGATCGAGGTGCTGGCGGCCGCGGTGCCGCTCGATTCGATCTTCCTCGGCAAGCTGATTGCGATGCTGCTGATCTCGCTGGTTGGGCTCGCCGCCTGGGGCGCGATGCTGGGCACCGCTTACGTCTTCGTCCAGTCGATGCAGAACTGGATGGCGCTTCCCGCGATCGCGCCGGCGACCGGCTGGCCGGTCTTCATCGCCCTGGTGATGCTCTATTACACGAGCAACTACATGCTGCTCGGCGCGCTCTTCCTCGGCATCGGCGGTCAGGCGAGCAGCATCCGCGAAGTGCAGACCTTGTCGATGCCGATCACCTTCCTCCAGCTCGGCGTGCTGCTGCTGGCGATGAACACGGTCGGCAGCCCCGGCACGACCCTGGCCTGGACGGCCTACATCGTGCCGTTCAGCTCGCCTTTGTCGATGGTCGCGATGGCGTCGGAGCAGCCGATGCTCTGGCCGCACCTCGCCGCCTTGGCCTGGCAGGCCTTGTGGGTGGTGCTGATCATCCGCGCCTCGGCGGCTCTGTTCCGGCGGACGGTGCTGAAATCGGGCTCGCGCGGCGGCTTCTGGAAGTCGGTGACCGCGCGCGGCCGCTGAGGGAAGGGGCGCTTCAGCCCTCCAGCGCGTGAGCGGCGCTCGCCGCCTCCGCCAGCGCCTTCATCGCCACCCGCCAAGGGGCGCCGGCATGGCTGATCCGCGCCGCGCCGAGCTCGGCGAGCCTGCGCAGCGGCGGCGTTCCCTTCCAGACCATGATGTTGACCGGCAGCGGCGAGCGCTCGCAGGCGAGGCCGATCAGCCGCTCGTCCCCGAGGCCGGGCAGGAACAGCCCGTCGGCGCCGGCTTCGGCGTAGAGCCGGGCGCGGTCGAGCGCCTCGCCGAGCAAGGTTTCGTCATGCGCCTCGCGCGGCGCGCGGAGGAAGAGTTCGGTCCGGGCGTTGATGAAGAAAGACGGCCCCGCCGCCTCGCGCACCGCGGCCAGCCGCGCCGCCTGCCGATCGGCGGGGAAGAGGCCGTCGCCGCCGACGACGCGGTCCTCGAGGTTGCAGCCGACCGCGCCCGACCGCCGCGCCTGCGCAGCGGAGGCGGCCGGATCGTCATAGCCGCCTTCCAGGTCGATCGTCACCGGCAGCGGCACCGCCGCGACGATCCGCTCGAGATTGGCGAGGGCGAGCTCGAGCGGCAGCTTCTCGCCGTCGGCATAGCCCTGCGCCGCCGCCACCGACCAGCTGCCGGTCGCGACCGCTGCCGCGCCCGCCCCGGCGACCGTCGCCGCGCTGCCGGCATCCCAGACATTGTAGAGCACCAGCGGCGCGCCCGGCGCGTGCAGCGCCGCGAACGCCTGCGCCTTCTTCTCCCACGCCGCCTTCATCCCCGTCCCCCTTCCGGCTGCGCGACCCAGACGTCGGTCTCGCCGATCCCCTTCAGCAGCTCGCGCTGCTTCTGCCAGTCGGCGAGGCCGCGCACCTGGTAATAGGTCGCTTCGGAGACCGCGATCCCGTCGGGCGGCGCGATTCCCTGCAGGCGCGAAGCGACGTTCATCGTGTCGCCCCAATAATCATAAGCTAGCCGCGACGAGCCGATTACGCCCCCGACGACCGGTCCGGTATGGATTCCGATGCGGACCTTGATGTCGATGCCGGTCTCCCGCGCCATCTCGCCGACCTCGGCGATGAGGTCGCGCGCGAAGCCGACCGCGGCGCCGCTGTCGCGCCCGGCCGAGCCCATGCCGCCGCAGACGGCGAGATAGGCGTCGCCGATCGTCTTCACCTTCTCCATGCCGTGGCGGTCGGCGCAGCGGTCGGCGGCCGAGAAGAAGGTGTTGAGCAATTTGACCAGATGTCCGGGTGAAAGGCGCTTCGAGAGGGTCGAGAAGCCGACCAGGTCGGCGAAGACGACGCTGAGGTCCGAGAAGCTGTCGGCCACCGCCTGGCCCGCCTTGAGCCGCGCCGCGACCTCTTGCGGAAGCACGTTGTAGAGCAATTCCTCGGTCTTCTCGCGCTCGGCGGCGAGCGCCCTGTTGGCCGCGAACACGCTGCGCGCCCGCCGCTCGATGTCCCAGTTGAAGTAGAGGGCGAACAGGAAGAAGGTGCTGAAATTCGTGAGCGTGTAGATTTTCGAGATCGGCGAGAAGTCGCTGGTCGCGAGCCAGGCCGCGAAGATCGCCAGGACGACGAACGCCCAGCAGAAAAAGAAGCGCACGGTGGCGGCGAAGGCGACGCTGGCGAACACCACCAGGATTCCCATCTGCACCAAGGCCATGGCCTGCGGCGCGAAGCCGGTGATCGCCGCCTGATTGGCCAGCACGATGGTCAGCCACTTCATCGCCGCCGCCAGCGCGAAGAACATCGGAACGTCGACCCAGGTCCGATCGAGGTAGAATTCGGTCTTCGTGAGGAAAAAGAGGGCGATCAGCCCGGCGCTCAGGGTCGCCGCGGCGGCGGTGTAGGCGATCACGCCCGCCGGCGGGAAATGCATCGGGTTGAGCATGATGTAGGAGAGCAAAGTGGCGATGGCGATCACGATCAGCGCGCGGATCGCGGGCCCGCGCGCGGCGCGTTCGGTCCGCACGAACTCCCGCTCCACGGCCGGATCGTCGAACCGCCGCCAAAGCACGCCACCAACGCTCATGCCCAGCCCCCGGGGCGTTTGACCCGCCCGCAAGGGTAGGGGAGGGTGGGTGTCGAGTCCACCGGAACGCCGCGCCCGTAGAGACGTTGATTCAGGTTCCGCCGGCGACCACCGGCTCGGCAAGCGGTCGCCCCGGCCTGGACAGGTTCAAGCGGTGGAGACGCGCTCATGGCTACAGACGAACTCACCCGGGCCGACGCGCCCGAACAGCCGGTCGACTGGTCGCACCAGCTGATCTCGTCGCGGCGGGTCGAAGGCACGCCGGTCTACAACAAGGAGGGCGAGAAGCTCGGCACCGTCCATTCGGTGATGATCGAGAAGGTGAGCGGCCGGGTCGTTTATGCGGTGATGGCGTTCGGCGGCTTCCTCGGCCTCGGCAGCCACGTCCATCCGGTGCCCTGGGAGCTTTTGACCTACGACGTCGACCGCGACGGCTATGTCGTCGACCTCAGCCGCGAGCGGCTCGAGAAGGCGCCGGCCATGCATCTCGACGAGACCGACCGCCCCGTCGACACCACCTACGAGGAAGCGACCGACTATTACGGCACGGTGCGGTGGTGGGGCCTCTGAGGGGCTAGGCTCCTCCCGGGCTATCGCTGCGGCGTCGTCGTCGGCGCGCTGCCGATGCGGCGGGAGGAGACGATCCGGTTCGCCGTGTCGGTCACCACCTCGATCAGGTTGCCGCTGCGGTCGGTGACGCGGCGGACGGTCTGGCCGGCGCCGTTCAGCGTGCGGCCGACTTCGGTGAGGCCGGCGCGGGCGAGGTCGAGGACGGCGCCGTTGCGGAGCAGGCCGCCGGCGAGGGTCCCGACCGTGCCTACCGTGTTGTTGGCGACGCCGCCGACCGTGTTCACGGTATTGTCGACAGTCGACAGGAGCTGGGTGACGATCTGCGGATTGTTGTCGAGCGTCTGCAGGGTGCGCTCGATGATCGCGCGGACATTGTCGAGCCGGACCAGCAAAGTCGCCTGGGCGCGGACGCCGCGCAGATCGATGCGGACATTGTCGATCGATGCGTTCGCGCCGGCGCTGAGGTGGAGGAGGTTGGCGAGCCGCGCCTCGAGCGCGAGATTGACCCGCAAATTGTTGACCTCGATCGTCAGCTGCTCGACCGACAGGTTCGGCACGTCGAGCACGACGTCGGGCGGGTTCTGGCCGGCCTCGGCCTGCAATGCGAGCTGCGAGTTCGCCTGGGGTCCGGGCGCCTGGCTGTCGCGGCGCTGGGCGGCGGCCGGGCTGGCGGCGGCGAAGGCGGCGGCGGCCGCGGCTACGGCAAAAGCGGTTTTCGAACGCATGAGCTCACTCCCTGTTACGGGCGCTCAACGTTACTGCGGCTCGGCGGTTTCCGCGGGCTCGGCATTTTGCGCGGCGGGCGGATCTTGCGGGTCGCCGATCCGCGCGTCCGCCTCGATCCGGACGTCGACGTTGCGCAAGGTGCGGCGCCCGTTCGCCTCGGGCGCGTCGACCCGGACGACCGAGCCCTCGCCGCCGCTGACCTCGAGCGACGCCTCGCCCCGCCGCTCGATCCGCACCCGGTCGGCATGGACGTCGACCCGGAGCTGGATGTCCGGCGCCGGCTGCGCGGCGGCCTGGAGGAGGAGGACAAGCTGGAACATCGGAGCGGTCCTTCGATACGCCGTTTCGACAAGCTCAACGGCTACTCAGGATGAGCGGTTTCATTACTCCATCCCGCTCATCCTGAGTAGGGACTGAGCTTGGCGAGGATGAGCAGGTCGGATTGCCCCCGGCAATCCTGAAACATGCCGGGGGCATGTTTCACCTGCTCATTATCGAAGGATCTAGTGCACGAACCTCGCGACGACGTCGCGGTAGGAACGCGAAACCTTCACTTGCGATCCGCTCTCCAGCACCAGGAAGCATTCGCCGTTGGTGTGCGGCTTCACCTGCCGGACCTGGTCGAGATTGACGATGCAGGAGCGATGGACGCGCTGGAAGCGGCGCGGGTCGAGGCGCTTCTCCAGGTCCTTCATCGTCTCCCTCAGGATGAGCGTATTGTCGCCGGTGTAGATGCACATGTAATCGCCCGCAGCGTCGATCTTCTCGATCGAGTCGACGTCGACGCGGAAGATCTGGCCGCGGTCCTTGATGTTGATCAATTTCTCGTAGCGGTTGGAGGCGTGGGCGTCGTCGCCGACGCCGCCGCCCATCTCCTCGACCGCGTCGGGCGCGACCTCGGCGAGCACCTCCTTCAGTTTCTCGGCTTCCTCGACGCCGCGCTTCTCGGCGAGGCGCTGGCGGACCCGCTCCAGCGTGTCGGCGAGCCTGTCCTCCTCGACCGGCTTCATCAGATAGTCGACCGCCTGCGCCTCGAAGGCGCGGATGGCGTGGTCGCTGTAGGCGGTGACGAACACGAACAGAGGCGGCTCCACCTCCATCAGCCCCTGGATCACCGAGAAGCCGTCGAAGCCCGGCATCTGGATGTCGAGGAAGACGAGGTCCGGCTTGTGCGTCTTGATCGATCGGATCGCCTCGCGGCCGTTCGAGCAGGTGTCGATCACCTCGACGTCGTCGTGCGGGTCGAGCCGGAGCTGCAGCCCCTGGATAGCCAGCGGCTCGTCGTCGACGAGGATCGTTCTGATCGTCATTGCGGCTCCTTGGCTTGGATCTGGTAGGGGATCTCGATGGTAACGCGGAAACCGCCCCGAATGTCCGACTGGGTGTCGAAGCGGTGGTTGTCGCCATAGGCCTGGGCGAGGCGGTCGCGGATGTTGGCGAGGCCGACGCCGGTCGATTCCTGCGCGCGCACCCAATGGTCCTCGGCGCCGGGGCCGGTGTCGGAGACGGTGATCGCGACCCGGTCGACGTTCAGCCTCGCCTCGATCGAAATGTCCGCGCCTTCCTCCTGCGGGGTCACCGCATATTTGATCGCATTCTCGACCAGGGGCTGGAGCAGCAACGAGGGCATCAATGCGTTCACCACCTGCCGGTCGATCGCGAAATGCGGGCGCAGCCTTTCCTCGAAGCGCATCTTCTCGATCTCCAGATAGAGCTTCAGCGTCTCCACCTCCTGCGCCACCGTCACCTGGCCGGTCGGCTCGTTGACCAGAGTGTAGCGCAGGAAGCTCGACAGCCGCGACAGCATCGCATTGGCGCGGTCGGTCTGCTTGAGCAGCACCAGGGTCGAGATCGAATTGAGCGTGTTGAACAGGAAGTGCGGATTGAGCTGGTAGCGCAGCATGGCGAGCTGCGCCGAGCTCGCCTGGTGCTCGAGCCGCAGCAGCCGGTCGGTCTGCTGCTCGAGCAGGAGATAATAGTTGATCCCGTAATAAAGCGACGACCAGGCGGCGAGCAGCGAGAAGGTCAGGAGGATCGCGCCGAGGAAGCGGATGCCGCCGAGCGGGCGCCCGGGCTCGATGAAGGTCGCATAGCTCCAGGTCTCGATCGCCGAGAAAGCCGCGGAGGCGAGCACGACGATGGCGATGGTCAGCGCCCAGGTGACCAAGGGCCTCAGCCGGATCAGACGGCGGTAGCAGGCGCCCATCAGCAGGGTGATCGAGTAACCGGTGACGGTCAGCATCGCCGTGTGCAGCACGTAGCTGCCGATCATCTCGCGCGAGACGTTGGAGACGATCGAGAGGATGCGGAGGATGAAATAGCCCGCCCAGCCCGCCGACTGCAGGATCCAGAAGGCGCGGTTCTTGTCGTCGAAGAAGGGCTGCTGCTGGAGGCGCAAAGGGTCCCACCCCCGCTCGAGCTCCGGCGGCAGGCCCGAAGACTGGATCTGGACTGCGCCGTTCGCCACGTCTCTCCTCGCTCGCGCCTCTAGACGATGGGAGGCCATCAAATCCAGATCAAGGGCGGCGGCCCGTGCCGGCCGGGCGGGCGGGCGCGGGAGCCGGAGCCGGAGCGGCCGCCGCGCGCGCGGGGAGGACCAGCATCGACCAGTCGCCCTGCTCGGCGACGTGCCGCGCGACCGCGGCGCGCACCTCTTCGGCGGTCATCGTCCGATAATCGGAGAGATAGGTCCGCACTTCCGCGACCGCGCTCGGCCGCGTCGCGAAATCCTCGATCGCGCCGACCCACCAGGCGTTGCTGGTGGTGAAGGTCCGCTCGATGCCGCTGATCACCGGATTCTGGGCGCGGGTGAACTCGTCGGCGGCGGGCGCCCGCGCGGCGAGGTCGGCGACGATCGCGCGCGCGATGCGGAGGAAGTCGGCGGTCCGCTCCGGCCTCAGCTCGGCGGCGGCGTAGAAGACGCCCCAGTCGGGAAAGACGGCCGAGCTGCTGTGCGCCGCCATCGGCGAGTAGCTCGCTCCCTCGGTCTCGCGCAACTCGTCGAACAGCCGCATCCGGACGATGTTGGCGGCGAGGGAGAGCGCCCGGCGCTCGCGCACCGATCCGGTGCCGCCGAACGTCGACCAGCCGATCATCGCATAGGCCTGGTCCGGGGCGCCGTTGTGGGTGAAGATCTGCGGCTGCGGGCTCGGCGCCGGCGGCCGCACCGCGGTGAACAGAGGCGGCTCCGCACCGGCGGGAGGGGCGGGCAGCGCCCCCGTGCTGCGCCGCACCGCCTCGATCGCCTGCTCCAGCGTGACGTCGCCGACGATCACGGCGTGCACCGGCCGCGCGGCCAGCGCCGGCGCGAAGAAGGTGCCGAAGCGGTCGACGGTCACCGCCGCCATCTGCTCGCGCGCCACCGGCTGCCAGCGCCGGTCGCCGGGCCGGAAGACGCCGCCCGTCTCGCGCCCCGCGCGGGCCGAGGCCGAGGAGAAATGGAGGTCGAAGCTCTCCACCGCCGCCGTCCGGAAGCGGGCGAGCAGGGCCGAGTCCCAGCGCGGCGAGATCAGCTTGGCGGTCAGCAGGCGCATCTGGTCGCCGAGCTCGGTCGCGTTCGCCTGGCCGGAGAGGGTGAAGGCGTCGTCGTCGACTCCGAAGGAGAGCGAGACCCGGCGCCCGGTCAGCAGCCTTTCCATCGCGTCGAGATCGAGATCGGCGACGCCCGAGGGCGGCACCAGGCCGGCGAGCCAGGCCAGCGATTCCCGGTCCGGCGGCAGCCCGGCATGGCCGGCGCCGAAGCGCAGGCGGACGTGGACCGTGCCGCGCTCGATGTCGCTATGCTTGAAGGTGAGGGTCGCGCCGTTGGCGAAGCGGACCAGGGTCACGCCGAGATCGTCGAACCGCTGGCGGGAGACCTCGCGGCCGGGCGCCGAGGGCGAGGGCAGATCGTCGAAGCTGACGTTGCGGTCGGCGGCGCGCACCGCCGGCGCCGCGCGCTGCGCCGCCGCCAGACCCTCGGCCAGCGCGGGCTCGCCGCCCGCGATCGGCTCGGGCGTCAGCAGCAGGGCCCGGGGCCCGGAGCCCGTGAACAGGGTGCGCATCGCCGCGCCGACCCGCTCCGGAGTCATCAGTGGCGCGTGGCGCTCGAGATTGGCGAGCGCGGTGGCGGCGGTGCTGATGACGGCCGCGTTGTCGAGCGCGTTGACGAGCTGGTCGGCCCGGGCCGGAGACTGGACCGTCGCCTCGCCCTGCACCGCGGCCAGCGTCGCGGCGCGGATGTTGCTGAGCTCGCGGGCGATCTCCGCCGCGCTCGGCGGCGCCCCGAGGGCGTCGGAGAGGATCGCATAGCTCTCCTCGAGCGCGCGGCGCCAGTCGCTGCCGCGGGCGGAGACGCTGAGGCTGGTCGCATTGGCGATGCCGCGCGAGCGCGAGACGCCGATCCCCGCATTGAGATAGGCGGATTCGCCGCGGGCATGCGCTTCGAGCCGGCGGTTGAGGATTCGCGCGGCGAGCGACTCCTCGAGGAAAATCTGCTCGCGGGCGACGGTATGCGGCAGCGTCTCGTAGGGCCGCACCCACATCAAGGTGACCGTCGCCGGCGCGCCCGGATAGGCGATGGCGGCGACCGGGGAAGGCGGCTCGGCGAGGCGGCCGTAATCGGGATCGGGCGGGCTGCCCCCCTCGCCGCGCCAGCCGCCGAAGCGCTCGCGGACCAAGGCTTCGAGCATCGCCGGGTCGGCGTCGCCGACCAGCACGATGGTCGTCCGCTCGGGCCGGTACCAGCGGCGGTAGAAGGCGCGCAGCCCCGCCGCATCGGCCGCCGCCAGCGTCGCGGCGGTACCGATCGTCTCGTGGCGGCCGATCTTCATGCCGGCGTAGAAGAGCGGCCGCGACCTTTCGTAGAGGAGCTGCGACAGCTCCGGCCGCCTCTCTTTCTCGGCGACCACCACCGGCCGCTCGGCGGCGACCGCGGCCGGCTCGAAGCGCGCGCGAGACAGCATCTCGGCGAGGACGGCGAGGCTGGTGTCGAGCGCGGCGCGGTCGGCGCGCGGCAGGTTGAGCTGGTAGACCGTGTCGGTGGCGCTGGTGACGGCGTTGGTGTCGCTGCCGAAGCTCGCGCCCAATTCCTCCCAGATGTGGCGCGCCTGGCGGTCGGGATAGGTTTCGGTGCCGCGGAACAGCATATGCTCGACGAAATGGGCCCAGCCCTGCTCGGCCTCGGTCTCGTGGAGCGAGCCGGCGTCGACCCGGATGCGGATCGCGACCTGGCCGGCGGGAATCGCGTTGCGGCGGACCGCGTAGCGCAGCCCGTTGGGCAAGGTCCCGAACCGCCACGCCGGATCGGGCGCGATGTCGCTCCCGCGATAGAACCAGCCCGCATCGCCGGCTTGGGCGAGCGCGGGGGCCGACACGAGGATTGCGAGAGCGAGGAGGATGGAGCGGAGCAGGGGCATGGGGTCCTGTCGTTGAGTCTCAATGGCTTGTCGAGCGGAAAGCCCTCCCCCCTCGAGGGGAGGGTTTGGGTGGGGGTGGAGTCGTTCGTAGAGCGGTGACTTCCCGGAGACTCCACCCCACCCCAAAGCCCTCTCCCTCGAGGGTAGGGGCTTCAGGCAGCGTCCAATCTCACCTGATACGCTTGACTCTCGCTGAACAGGCTCGGAACATATCACGAACATATGAGTCCGAGTCGAATCATGCCAGCCGAAGCCCGAATCGCCGCGCTTCGCGCCGAGATCGCGGCGCTCGCCGAGAGCGGGCGCGGCGGCGCGCGCCTTTGCCTGCCGTTCGGGCTCGACGCGATCGACCGCCGATTAGCCGGCGGCGGGCTGGCCGTCGACGCCCTGCACGAGATCGCCGGCGCCGCGCCCGGCCTCGGCGACGACGCGGCCGCGACTTTGTTCGCCGCGTCGATCGCCGCGCGGCGGGCGGGCGGGGAGGGGACCGTGCTCTGGGCGCTGTCCCGCCGCGACCTGTTCGCCCCCGGCCTCGCGCAGGCCGGTCTGGCGCCGGGCCGGATCCTCTACGCCGAATGCCGGCGCGACGAGGAGGTGCTGGCGGTGATGGAGGAGGGGCTGCGCCATGGCGGCCTTGCGGCCGTCGTCGGCGAGGTCGGCCGCTGCGCGATGGCGGCGACCCGCCGGCTCCAGCTCGCCGCCGAGGAGGGCGGCACCATGGCCCTGATGCTGAAGCGCTGGCGGCGGAGCGGCGAGGACCCTTTGGGGATTCCTTCCGCCGCCGTCACCCGCTGGCGCCTGGCGCCGGTCCCGTCCGCGCCGCTTCCCGTGCCTGGCGTCGGCCGCGCCCGCTGGCGCCTCGACCTCGCCCGCCAGCGCGGCGGCGAACCGTTCACCCTCAATGTGGAGGCCCCCGATGAAGAGGCTCGCCTCGCTCTATTTGCCGGCACTCGCCGTCGAGCGCCTGCGCCGGAAAGAGCGCGCAGAGCGGCATGAGGGGGGAGAGAAGGGTGCGCACCTGAAAGCCCTCCCCCTTGATGGGGGAGGGTTTGGGTGGGGGTGGACTCGCCACCCGGGCAGCGCCTCTTCCGGAGACTCCACCCCACCCCAAACCCCTCCCCATCAAGCCGAGGGGCTTATCTGCTCCTGCCCCAACACCCCCGGCTGGCGCCCCGGCGCCCGCTGGGCGCGGGAAGAGGGTGTGGCAGGAAGCGCTGAGTCAAACATCCGTTCGGTCCGAGCGAAGTCGAGGAATGATCGGGTCGACCATGCCCCCCGGCATGGTCTTCAGGCTGCGGGGCAGCCTGAACCCGATCATCCCGAGCGAAGCCGAGGGTCTGAGTCCGAAAGAAGTCTCGGCTTCGCTCGACACGGCATCTCGACTTCGCTCGATGCGAACGGATTCAGTATCTCTTCCTCCGTTCCCCCTATCACCGTCCCCCTCGTCACCGCCCACCGCAGCGGCAACCGCCAGCTCCTCGCCGCCGCTTCGGCACAAGCGCGCTCGCTCGGCCTCGCGCCCGGCATGCCGCTCAGCCAGGCCCGGGCGCTGGTTCCCGGCCTCGAGGTCGCCGACGCCGATCCCGAAGGCGACGCCGCCTTCCTCCATCGCCTCGCTTTGTTCGCCGCCTGCCGCTGGACTCCGCGCGCCGCATTGTCGCCGCCGGACGGCCTGTTCCTCGATCTGACCGGAGTCTCGCATTTGTTCGGCGGGGAACGCGCGGCATGCATCCACTTCGTCCGCTTCATCGCCCGGCTCGGCTTCACCGCGCGGATCGCCGTGGCGGGGACATGGGGCGCCGCGCACGCGCTCGCCCGCTTCTCGGAGGAGCCGGTGACGCTCTGCCCGAACGGCGGCGAGGCGGATGCGCTGGCGCCGCTGCCGCTCGCCGCGCTTCGCCTCGGCGAGGAAGCGCTCGGCGCCGCCCGCCGCCTGGGCCTCGAGACGGTCGGCGAGCTGATCGCGATGCCGCGCGCGCCCCTCCAGCGCCGCTTCGGGCGGGCTTTGGTCGAGCGGCTGGACCAGGCGCTCGGCCGGGCGTCCGAAGCGGTGGATCCGGTCGTTCCGGAGGAGGCGCCTGCGGCCGAGCTGCGCTTCGCCGAGCCGGTCGCGAGCCCCGAGGCGATCGCCGAGGCCTTGATCCGGCTCGTCCAAGGCCTGGTCGGGACGCTGGCGAAGCGCGGGCTCGGCGCCCGCCGCGTCGATTGGCTGTGCCTGCGCGTCGACGGCGCCGGGCAGGAGCTCGCGATCGGCACCGCCCGCGCGACACGCGACGCTACGCATCTCCAGCGCCTGCTCCTGCCAAAGGTCGAAGAGATCGATCCCGGCTTCGGAATCGAGGCGATGCGCCTCGTTGCCGCCCGCGCCGAGCCCCTGGCGCCGCAGACCGTCGAAGGCGCGCTCGCCGGTGACAAGCCTGCGCCGGACCTCTCCTTGCTGGTCGACCGGCTGGCGGGGCGTCTTGGGGCGCGGCGGCTGTTCCGGGTCGGCGCGGTCGAAAGCGACGTGCCCGAGCGCGGCGTGCGCCGCCTGCCGCCCTTCGCGCAGCCGGACGAATGGCCGCGATGGCCGCGCCCGGTGCGGATGCTGTCCCCGCCCGAGCGGGTCGAGAATGTCGTCGCCCTGCTCCCGGACCAGCCGCCGCGGCGCTTCACCTGGCGCGGCCGCGCCTACCAGGTCCGCGCCGCCGACGGCCCCGAGCGGATCCACGGCGAATGGTGGCGCGCCCGCGCCGAGGCCGACGCGGTGCGCGACTATTTCCAGGTCGAGGACGAGGAAGGCGCCCGCTTCTGGCTCTTCCGTCGCGGCAACGGCACCGACCCCCGCACCGGCGACCTCAGCTGGTATCTGCACGGGATGTTCGGATGAGGGGGGGAGAAAGGCGCGACGCAAAGCCCCTCCCCTTGAGGGGGAG
>JAXDPC010000089.1:0-3197 GCA_034668525.1 Sphingomonadales bacterium | reverse complement strand
GAGCTTCGCCGAGGGCGATGCGCCGCGTGACATCGTAGACGACGCGGTTGACGCGATCATGGCCGATGAGGGCTGGCGCGCCGTCGAGGCCCCTATCGCGCGCCTGGTCGCGGAGCTGGCCCAGGCGGGGAGTGCGGAGGAAGTCGAGACGATCCTGCGCCGCGAGGCGGAGCTCGGCGACGAAGCGCCGCTTAGCGAGAGCCTCGCCCGCGGCGCCTTCGCCGTTCGCATGGCGGCCGCGGCCGGGGCGGACGGCAGTGATTGAGCGCGACCAGGACGGCACGCTTCACGTCGTTGCGCTCTCCGGCGGCCACGACAGCACGGCGCTCGCTTTTCTACTCCGCGAGCGGGAGCCGCGACCGTATTGCTATCTCTGTACGCCCACCGGGGACGAGCTGCCGGAGATGTTCGATCACTGGCGCCGCCTCGGTGAGCTGCTCGGGCGGCGCCTCATTCCAATCATGCAGACGGAACACCCCGGCCTGTTCGCTTGGTCCCGACACAAGAAGCTGATCCCAAATCGGACGAAGCGCCACTGCACACCTGGATTGAAGATCGAGCCCTTCGTCGCTTGGCTACAGGCGCAGCTGAGCTTCGGACCTGTGGTCGCTTACGTGGGTCTCAGAGCGGACGAGGAGGCCCGCGCTGGCGGTGCCTATGGCGCGATCGACGGGATCGAGCTCCGCTATCCGTTGCGCGAGTGGGGCTTTGACGATCCAATGGTCCACGGCACCTTGGCCCGTCTCGGCATTACCGTTCCTGATCGAACCGACTGCGCCCGCTGCTATCACCAGCAGCTCGGCGAGTGGTGGCGTCTATGGAAGGATCACCGCGCTCTTTTCATTGAGGCGGTCGAGTTCGAGGCCGAGATGGGCCAAACCTTCCGGACGCCAAAATTGGAGAGCGGCGAGCCGGTCATGGTGACGCGCTACGGCCTCACCTACGCCGCCTGTTGGCGTGACACCTGGCCCGTTCGACTGGGGGATATGATGACGCTTTTTGAGGCCGGGCACGTTCCGATGAACCGCGGCGATCCCCGTGCGCGAGATCTCCTCAAAGTCGGCGCCTGCAGGGTCTGTTCGCTCTGATGGCTGATCCCGTCGACATTCGCGCCGTCATCGGCCTCCCACCCGAGCAGACCGCCCGCGCCTTCGACACGCGTGACGAGCTGCGCCTGACGACCAGGTGGAGCGAGATGTTTCACGACGACCACGCGCGCGCTTTCACCGTCGCCAAGATCGCAAACCTCGATCTCCTCGAGACGATCCGAACCTCGTTCGCCGACATCGTTCACAACGGCGGCACCTTCGAGCAGTGGCAGCGCAACCTGGTGCCGATGCTCCAGCGCGCCGGCTGGTGGGGCAGGGTCGAGGCCCGCGCCCTCACCGGCACCGACGAGCCCGTCCATGTCGGCCCGCGCCGTCTCCGCACCATCTACCAGACGAACATGCGTGTCAGCCGCGCTGCAGGGCAGTGGGCGCGCATCCAGGCGTCGAAGGACGCCGCGCCCTACCTCCGCTATGTCGCCGTCATGGATCGGCGGACGCGGCCGCTCCACCGCCAGTGGCACGGCACGATCCTGCGGGTCGACGATGCCTGGTGGAACGACCATTTCCCTCCCTGCGGCTGGAACTGCCGCTGCACGGTTCAGCAGCTCTCCGAGCGCGACCTGGAGCGGTACGGCTGGCAGGTGAGCGACGCGCCTCCACCGAGCGGCTCGCCGCGGCCATTCTGGCGAGCAGGCGCGCTGCAGCCGGAAATGGTGCCCGAGGGCATCGATCCGGGGTTCGCCTACAATCCCGGCCAGGCGAGCATGCGCGCGGTAGCCGCCAAGGCGGCCGCCACCCTTGAGCGCGCCGCCGCGATCGACGTCGCCGGCGCCCGCGCGGCCCTCCGCGAGCTGATCGACTCGCCCGCCTTCCCGCTGGCGCTCAGCGAGCCCGACACGGCCTTCCCCGTCATGGTCCTGGGCGACGAGCTCCGCGCGCGCATGGGCGCCCAGGGCCGCGTGGCGGTCCTCTCGAGCGAGACCTATGCGCGGCAGCGCCGTAGCCAGCCGGAGATCGCGCTCGAGCAATATCGGCAGCTGCCGCAGATGGGCGTCGACCCGGTCGCCGTCTTCCAGCGCGGCGATCGGCGCCTCATGTTCCTGAGGACGGCCGACGATCGCCTGCTGAGGGCCTCAGTGAGGGTCGGCGAGGGCGGCGCCGAGCTGTCCGTCGTCACCGTCAGCTGGGCGAGCGCGGCCGAGCTTCGCCGCCTCCAGGGCGGAGGCTCGCTCCTCTACGGCCAGATCGCCGGCGCGATCGCCGCGCTTATCGCCGCCGCGACAGGCGAGGACGACGAAGCCGAGGATCCCGCCGCGTGAAGGGAGCCTACGACCTCGATGCCGCCCGCTGGGCGCGCGAGGGACCTCCTTCGGCCTTTCGGCCCGAGGATGCCCTCCGCGCCGCTCTCAGGGCCATTGAAGGCGGCGAGCTGGCGCCGCGGCACGTCATCGTCTCGATCGCCTACGACGCCGTCGGCGGCCGCGGCGGCACTCACGTCCTGCAATCGGGCAGCTACGACCTTCACGGCCAGCTCGGCCTGGTCGCCCGCACCGCGCAACTGCTCGGCGAATGATGGCCCGTCGTCAGTCAGCGGAGGGGTCGGTGAACCGGCTCGATCGCGGCGCGGCGGGCGCCACACGCTGTGCAGCGAAGGCGCCTCTGCGCTTGGTCGAGGGGCATCGGGCGGCGAAACATGGCCTGGACGATCGCCGCGCTCACCTGGACGGCATGGCCGCAGGTTCGGCACGAAATACGGGCTCCGGCGCCGTGGCGCTCAAAGCATCCCGTCGTCCAGATGCGTCTGTCGGCCAATGCCCAGGTCGATCCATTTATCTCGAGATCCCCGCCGCGAGGCGGGGGCCGGGGCGCGCTAACGCCCCGAGCCGGCGGAGGGACCCCGCCATGATCCGGCCGATCTGCGCCGGAATCACCCCGCCACCCGCGCACGGGCTGGCGGAACGTAGAAAGAACGGTCCATTGGAGTCGAGTCAAAATCGGGAAGCTGCAGCTGAGGGGCTGCAGCCTGTTTCGCCCGTTCGCCCTGTCGCCGCCTATATCGGCGGCAAGCGCAACCTCGCGAGGCGGCTCGTGCCGCTGATCGCGAGCGTTCCCCATGACCTCTATGCCGAGCCCTTCGTCGGCATGGGC
>JAXDPC010000088.1:0-4193 GCA_034668525.1 Sphingomonadales bacterium | reverse complement strand
CCGGCCGCTGCCGCGCGGCGAGGGCTTCCTCTTCGAGGAGAGGATCCACGGCGGCGCCGTCCCGCGCCAATATATCCCCGCCGTCGAGCAGGGCGTTCGCGACGCCCTCGCCAAAGGCCCGCTCGGCTTCCCGGTGGTGGACGTGGCCGTGACCCTGGTCGACGGCAGCTATCACAGCGTCGACAGCTCCGAGATCGCCTTCAGGACGGCCGGCCGCATCGGCATGGCCGAGGCGCTCGCCGCCGCCCAGCCGCACCTGCTCGAGCCGGTGATGAAGGTAACGGTAACGGCGCCCTCCTCCGCCACGTCGCGCGTCACCTCGGCGATCGCCAGCCGGCGCGGCCAGATGCTCGGCATGGGCCCGCGCGAGGGCTGGTCGCGCTGGGAGCAGATCGAGGCCTTGGTCCCGGAGGCCGAGATGCAGGGCTTCGACGCGGAGCTGCGCTCGCTGAGCCAGGGCCTCGCCACCTACGAGGCCGAGTTCGACCATCTCGCCGAGCTCAACGGCTCGCTCGCCGACAAGGTGGTGCAGAAGGAGCTCGAGCCGGCCTGAACCTGCTCAGCGCGGGGGCGCCGGCGCGGCGGGCGGGAGCTGGCCCATGGCCCGCGCCTGCTCGATCATGCGCAGCCGCTCTTCGACCATCGGCCGCCAGGAGACGTCCTGCGGCGCCTGAACGAGGATCTCGCGCCAGAGGCGTTCGGCCTCGTCGAAGCGCCCGCTTTGGGCGAGGGCGAGGCCGTAGAAGAAGCGCGGCCCGGGATGGCCCGGCGCAATCTCCTCGGCGCGCCGGAAGGCGAGCTCGGCGGCGGGAGTCATCAGCCCGTCGGCGTGGAGGACCAAAGCGCTGCCGAGGCCGACCCAGAGGTCGGGATCGCGCGGATGCTGGCGCAGCCCGCTCCGGATCATGTCGACCCCGCCGCGCGTGTCGCCGCCCCTTTGGTAGCTCTCGGCCATCCCCAGCCAGCGGGCGGCGGTGTCGAACGTGCCGAGCATCGATTCCCGGGTCTCGGCGAAGGCGCTGTCGGGGAGCCGCTGGCGCTCCGGCGGCGGCTTGGGGCTGCCTCTCAATCCCGGCTGCCCCTGCCACGCATAGCCGGCAAGCGCGAGCAGCAGGGCGGCGCCGAGGAACTGGAGCGATGCGACGTCCAGCCGGGCCAGCCGCCAGAGCGCGGCGAGCGTCAGCAGCGCGATGAACAGGAAGACCACCCACCCCATCATCGCCGCGCCTTCCTGCGGAAGCGGCCGCGGGCGAGCAGAAATCCGCCGAGCAGCAGCACGATCGGCGCGGCCCAGAGCGGCCAGGTGAGCGGCTCGACCGGCGGCTGGTAGCTCACCCAGTTACCGTAGCGCTCGATCAGCCAGCCGCGGATCGCCTCGGGCCGCTCGCCGGCGAGGATCCGCTGGCGGACGAGCGCGCGCATGTCCCCCGCCATGTCGGCGTTGGAGTCCGCGATCGACTGGCCCTGACAGACGATGCAGCGCAACGTCTCCATCAGCGCCCGCGCCTCGGCCTCCTGGCGCGGATCGGGGAGCTGGGTGTCGGCGAGCGCGGCGGGCGGGAGGTGGGATTGGGCGAGCGCAGGGGCGGCCAGAACGAGCGTGCAGGCGACGGTCAGCATCCCCACTCCGTCATTGCGAGGAGCGAAGCGACGCGGCAATCCAGTGGGCCTCCGAGGCCGCTCTGGATTGCTTCGCTTCGCTCGCAATGACGGAGGCATCCGGACGATCACCGCGCCGCCTCCCAGGCCGCGATCAGCGCCGGCAGGTCGCTCTCGGCGATCGGGCCGATATGCTGGTAGCGGATGGTGCCGCGGCCATCGATCACGAAGGTCTCGGGCACGCCGGAGGAGCCGAGCGCGATCTGGACCTGGGTATTGGGATCGCTGCCGATACGCTCGAACGGGTCGCCGTAGCGGGCGAGGAAGGCGGCGACGTCCTCGCTGCGGTCGCGAATCGCGATGGCGTCGATCGGCACGCCGCGCCGGCGCAGCGCCATCAGCTGCGGCGCCTCGACCACGCACGGCCCGCACCAGCTTGCGAAGACGTTGAGCATTCGCGGCCGACCGGTGCGCAGGTCCCCTGTGCCGAGGCCCGGATGGGACGGCACCGCGGCCTGCAGCGCGAAGGCGGGCAGCGGGCGGCCGACCAGATGCGACCGGATCGACGTGTCCGAGGGCGCGCGCAGATAGAAGGTGACCAGGATCACGAAGACGACGAAGGCGGCGAGCGGCGCCCAGAGGATGATGCGCCTCATGCCCAGGCCTCGACCGGCTCGCGCTCGGCGCGGCGCGCCCGCCGCTCGCGCCACAGCCTCCCCGCGAGCGCGAGCAAGCCCCCGAGCGCGACGAGGAAGCCGCCGAGCCAGATCAGGGTCACGAACGGCTTCCACCACAAGCGCAGCTGCCAGCGCCCCTGCGCATCGCCCTCGCCGAGCACGGTGTAGAGCTGGCCGTTCCACATCGTCGCGATGTCGGCTTCGCTGGTCGGCTGCGGCGGCGAGCTGAACATCCGCGCCTGCGGCCGCATGGTGAAAGCGCGCCCCTGGCCCCGACGGACCGTGAGCTGCGCCTCGACGGCCGTCCAGTTCGGGCCGGCGACGGGCGCGACCTGATCGAAGCGGATGCTATAGGGTCCCACCGCGGTCGACTGGCCCGGGCGGAGGGCGACCAGCCGCTCCTTCGTGAAGGCGCTTTCCGACGCCATGCCGGCGAGGCTGACGGCGATGCCGAGATGGGCGATCGCCATTCCCCAGATGTGGAGCGGCGTCCGGCGCAGGTTGCGGCCCCAGAGCGGAGCGACGCTCGCCGCGGCGACGCCGGCCGCGAGGATGAGGCCGGAGAGCGGCAGGAGCCGGATCTCCGGCGCGAACAGGACGCAGGCGAGAAGCACGATCGCGGTCAACAGCAGCGGAAGAGCGAGCCGCCTGACCAGCGCCCCCGCGCGGTCGCTGCGCCACCTCAGCAGCGGCCCCGCCGCCATGACGATCACGAGCACGAGCGCGATCGGCCCCGTCACCAGGTTGAAATAAGGCGGCCCGACCGAGATCTTCTCGCCGACCGCCTCCGTCACCAAAGGATAGAGCGTGCCGATAAGCACCAGCCCGAGCACGACGCACAGGAACAGATTGTTGGCGACGAGCGCGCCCTCGCGGCTGACCGGCTCGAAGGTCGAGCCCTCCTTCCCGGTGTGGACCCTGAGGCCGAACAGGGTCAGCGCGCCGCCGATGTAGAGCGCGAGCAGGATCAGGATGAAGGCGCCGCGCTCGGGATCGACGGCGAAGGCGTGGACGCTGGTGAGGATGCCGGAGCGGACCAGGAAGGTGCCGACCATCGACATCGAGAAGGCGACCACCGCCAGCATCACCGTCCAGGCGCGCAGCGCGCCGCGCGTCGCCAGCACCGTCACCGAATGGAGCAGGGCGGTCGCCGCCAGCCACGGCATCAGCGAGGCGTTCTCGACCGGGTCCCAGAACCACCAGCCGCCCCAGCCGAGCTCGTAATAAGCCCAGTAGGACCCCGCGGTGATGCCGAGCGTCAGAAAGATCCAGGCGCCGAGCACCCAGGGCCGCATCGCCCGCGCGAACAGCGGCCCGACGTCGCGCGTGACCAATGCGCCCACCGCGAAGGAGAAAGCGATCGAGATGCCGACATAGCCGAAATAGAGGGTCGGCGGATGGAAGGCGAGGCCGGGGTCCTGGAGCAGGGGATTGAGGCCGTTGCCTTCGACCGGCACCGGGCTCAGCCGCTCGAACGGGTTCGAGGAGAAAAGCAAAAAGGCGTAGAAGCCGAGGCCGATCGCCGCCTGCGCGGCCAGCGTCGCGATCAGCGTCCGCTCCGGCAGCCGCCGCTCGAGCGAGGCGACCGCGGCGCCGGCGACGGCGAGCACCGTCACCCAGAGCAGCATCGAGCCCTCGTGATTGCCCCAGGCGCCGGCGAATTTGTAGATGAACGGCTTCATCGAGTGGCTGTTCGCCGCGACCAGGGCCACCGACAGGTCGGTGCGCAGGAACAGCAGGATCAGGGCGAGGAAGGCAAGCGCCGCGAGAGCGGCCTGCGCGACCGCGATGGGGCGCACGGCCGCGGCCAGCGGGTTCCTCCCCATCGTGAGATGGGGAGGGGGACCATGCGAAGCATGGTGGAGGGGTACTGGCTCGGCCTCGCCTCTTACCCCTCCACCATGCTTCGCATGGTCC
>JAXDPC010000087.1:0-5208 GCA_034668525.1 Sphingomonadales bacterium | reverse complement strand
CGCGTTGCGCCAATAGTCCCAGAAGGTGAAGATGGTCTCGTCCGGGTGGAGGTGGCGGATGGCGTCGGTCCAGCCCAAAGCGAGGAGGCGCCGATAGAGGGCGCGGGGCTCGGGCTGGAAGAGGGCGTCGTCGCGCCAGCGCTCGGGCTTGTAGACGTCCTGGTCCTCCGGGATGATATTGTAGTCGCCGGCGAGGACGACCGGGCAGTCGAGGTCGCGCAGCTCCGCGGCGTGGGCGATCAGCCGCTCCAGCCAGGCGAGCTTGTAGGCGAATTTGGCGGTGCCGACCGGATTGCCGTTGGGCGCGTAGAGGCCGCCGATCAGCACGCCGTTCACCGCCGCCTCGATGTAGCGCGCCTGTTCGTCGGAAGGGTACCCGGGAAGGGCGCGGCGGGTCTCGACCGGCTCGCAGCCGCGGGCGAGCATGGCGACTCCGTTCCAGCGGCTCTGGCCCTGCCAGATTGCGCCGTAGCCCGCTTGCTCGATCGCCTTTTGGGGGAATTTCTCCTGCGGCGCCTTCAACTCCTGCAGGCAGACGACGTCCGGCTCGGCCTCGGCGAGCCAGTCGAGCAGCAGCGCCAGGCGCCCGTTGACGCCGTTCACGTTGAAGGTCGCGATCCTCATCCGCCGCCAACGCGACAGCGGGCGATTGGTTGAGCGATCCGTGCTAGGATCGCAATTCCGGCGCAGGGGGGTGGGCCATGGATTTCGACGCGATCGTGATCGGCAGCGGCTTCGGCGGCGCCGTCTCGGCCTGCCGTCTCGCCGAGGCGGGCGCCAGGACCCTGGTGCTGGAGCGGGGGCGCCGCTGGGACAAGACCAATTATCCGCTCCACAGCGGCGACTGGCTGTGGGACCAGCACGACCCCGTCGGCAGCCACGGCTGGCTGGACCTCCGCCTCTTCCGCCACATGGCGGTGGCCCAGGGGGCGGCCGTCGGCGGCGGCTCGCACATCTACGCCAACATCTCCGCGGTGCCGCCGCGCGACACCTTCGACGCCAGCTGGCCGCCCGAGATCACATGGGACGCGCTCGCGCCGCATTACGACACGGTCGGCCAGATGATGAACGTCCAGACCATCCCCGATGGTCAGTGGACCAACCGGATGAAGCTGATGAAGGAGGCGGCGGACCGGATCGGCGCCGGCGACCGCTTCCGGAAGCTCGAGCTCGCCGTCTCGTTCGATGCCGGCTTCCACTACGGGCTGGAGGATCCGGTCAACCTCCGCCACAGCCGCCGCTTCGTCAACGCCCAGGGGGTGGAGCAGGGGACCTGCGTCCACCTCGCCAATTGCGACATCGGCTGCGACGCCGACGCCAAGAACACGCTCGACCGCAACTATCTCGCCCTCGCCGAGCGCAAGGGCGCCGAGATCCGGCCGCTCCACCTTGTCACGGCTATCGAGCGCGAGGGAACAGGCTATCGCGTCCATTTCGACGGCATCGGCGAGGGACAGCGCAGGCCCGGCAGCGCGACGGCGGAGCGCGTGATCGTGGCCGCGGGCTCGCTCGGCTCGACCGAGCTGCTGCTGCGATGCCGCGACGTCGCGAAGACCCTTCCGGATATCAGCCCCTTCCTCGGCCGCAACTGGAGCAGCAACGGCGATTTCCTGACGCCCTCCTGGCACGGCGACCGCCGGCCGGAGCCTTCCATCGGCCCCACCATCAGCAGCGCGATCGACTTTCTCGACCGCAGCGATTCGAACCAGTCCTACTGGATCCAGGACGGCGGCTTCCCCAATTTCCTCGAAGGCTGGATCCGCGACGGCGAGGCTTCGCACGCAAGGATCCGGGGGCTGATGATCGCCCTGCGCAAGGCATTGGCCCACGGGCCGACCGATCATGTCATGCCCTGGTTCGCGCAGGGCGTCGACGCAGCCGACGGACGGCTGACCTTGCGGCGCCGCTGGTGGCTGTTCGGCCGGCACCAGCTCACCCTTTCCTGGCAGATCGCGAAGTCGCAGAAGCTGATCGATGCGATCGTGGCGATGCACCGCAAGCTCGCCGTCGCCGCGGGCGGCACGCCGATGGTGCCGGTCACCTGGACGCGGCTGAAATATCTGATCACCCCGCATCCGCTCGGCGGGTGCAACATGGGGACCGCGCCCGACAACGGAGTCGTCGACCATCTCGGCCGCGTGTTCGGCTGCCCCAACCTGCACGTCCTGGACGGCGCGATCGTGCCCGAGGCGGTGGGGGTCAACCCGTCGCGCACCATCGCCGCGCTCGCCGAGCGCACGATGGCCGAAATCGCGAAGGGCTGACCGGTCAGGCGATCGCGATCGGCGGCTCGATCAGCTCCGGCGCCAAAGGCGGATTGCGCGGCTCCGCACCGCTGTCGCAGGGCACTTCGGCAAGGCCGACCGGATAGACGGTGAGCTGCCCCTTCGCGCCGATGTGCAGCCGCAGGAAGCATTTGTAGCCCTCGATCCGCATCGACGAGAAGGCCTCGTTGGCGTGCCGCCGGAGCAGTCCGAGCGAAATCAGCAGATAGAGGCCGAAGACGATGCCCGACGCGACCGCCGATGCGAGCGTCGCCAAAAGGATCGAATCGGTGCCGCGGACCACCGCGCAAGTGACGGCCGTGACCACAGCCGCCTGGGCGGCGGCGTGGGTCAGGCCCATCGCCGCTTTCAGGGGCATGGAATAAGGCGATTTGGCGAAGGCGACATAGCCGAGCCCCGCGAGCGCGACGAGCAGGAAGGCGGCCGGCGAGGTGAAGACGAGCGACCAATAAGCCAGGATCGAATCGCCGTAGCTGCCGTCGCGCAGCGCCCCGGTCAGCGAGCCGCGATCGGCAACCCGTGCCGCGAAGTCGAGCGTCCAGTTGAACAGCCCGTAAGCGGCGGCATGGGCAGCCACGAACGCCTTATTGTGCCAGAAGAAGAGGAGATTGCCGAACGACAGGAGCCAGGATCGGCCGCGGCCGGGGAAGAGCGCCGGCTTGCCGTCCGGCCTCTTCGCGATCTCGAAGCGACGCTCGCCGCCCTGCCGCGACGTGCCTCCCGGCTTCCCGAACTCGTAGTCGAACGCGTTGTCGCGAAGCTGGTGGGTCGGGTGGAGGAAAGCGCCGCCGCCGCCGCACACGACATAGTGGCGGTCGTCCTCGACATAGCGGGCATAATGGTGGCTGTCGCCGGTGAGGACCAGTTTCAGCCGGTGCCCCATGGGCGACTCGCCCTCCGGGTTCCGCGCCGCCCCGGCGAGGCGCTCGAGATAGGAGAAACTGGAGAATTTCTTCGCCGGATTCTTGCGGTGGGCATGGACCCAGGCGGGCTCCGCGACGCACAGGATCAGCTTCGAGCCCGGCTTCATCCAGTGGCGGGCCGCGTGCTGGAAATAGTCGATCTGCGGCTGGTCGATATAGCCTTCGAGCTGGCAGTCGGTGCCCCAGACCCACCAGTCGTGCGGCAGCCGGATCGCGAAATAGCTTCGCGTCTGCCGCGTCTGGCGGCCGCCGATGACCTTGCCCGGGCGGTCGGTGCCGAGATCGACGCCCGGCCGGGTCACCCGTCGGCGGCAGAACAGCCCGAGGAAGGAATTGAGCCCGTCATACCAATCGTGGTTGCCCGGTATGGCGTAGAGATCGGGGCGCCGGCCGTTCCCGTCCTTCCAGCCGTCCGGGCCGCCTTCAGTCTCGAACGCCTGCTCGTAGGGCCCGAGGAAGCGATCCTCATATTGCTCGCGCGACGCCGTCGGATAGACCTGGTCGCCGCCGAGGATCAGCAGTCGGCCGCGCGGCAGCTTATGTGCGCCGAGGACTACCGCCTCCTGCCCGACCAGGCGCGCCATCGCGTAGGCCGGGTTCCAGCCGTCGCCCGTGTCGGCGAGATAGTCGAACCAGAAGCCGTCCTCGCCGAGCGCGCCCGAATAATCGAACTCACCATCGGCGGGCGTCGCCTGGATCGCGTTCGACGCCGCGACCGCTTCGCGCTTGTCGGCGAACTGCCCGAACAGCTTGGATATGACGGCCCTGATCCCGGTCCGGATCAGGAGCAGGGGGTCGTACCATCCCACCATCGAAAGACGCTTGCGCCGCACCGCGATTCCCCCTCCCGCTGCGGCAGCCTAGTTGATTAGGGTTGGCGCTCCAACCGGACCATCGCAGCGAAGCGGCTCATTCCTCTTCCGCTTCGGAAGCCTCCTCGGCGGCGACGGAATCGTAATACCATGCCTCCACCGGCCCGGAGAGCTTGATCGTCACCGGCTGGCCGTGACGGTCGAGGGCCTTGCCGGCGGCGACCCGGATCCAGCCTTCCGACATCGAATATTCCTCGACGTCGGTGCGCTCGCGGCCCTTGAAGCGGATGCCGACGCCGCGCTGCAGCGCCTCGCCGTCGAAATGCGGGCTCCTCGGGTTGATCGACAGGCGATCGGGGGGCATGTCCGCCATTTGCTGTTCAACTCCTTCCGGTGCGCGCGATCCAGGCGTCGACCTGCTCTTCGAGGATGTCGAGCGGCAAAGCGCCGTTCTCGAGCACGACGGCGTGGAAATCGCGGATGTCGAAGCGGCTGCCGAGCGCCTGCCGGGCCCGGTCGCGCAGCTCGAGGATCTTGAGCTGGCCGATCATGTAGCTGGTCGCCTGGCCCGGGTTGTTGAAATAGCGCTCGACCTCGCGGGTGGCGTCGCGCTCGGAGAGGAGGCCGTTCTCGCGGAAATAGCGGATCGCCTGCTCGCGGCTCCAACGATGGTGGTGGATGCCGGTGTCGAGCACCAGCCGGATCGCACGCCACAGCGACAGCGACCACATGCCGAACTCGGAATAGGGATCGCGGTAGGAGCCCATCTCCTGCGCCAGCCGCTCGGCATAGAGGCCCCAGCCCTCGATATAGGCGCCGTAGCCGCCGAAGCGGCGGAACTTGGGCAGGTCCGGCAGCTCCTGGGCGAGCGCGATCTGGAAATGGTGGCCCGGCGCGCCTTCGTGGTGCGCGATGCCCTCGACCTGCGGGCGCAGCACCTGGTTCATGTCGGCGAGGTTGACGTAGAAGATGCCCGGCCGCGACCCGTCCGGCGAAGGCTGGTTGTAGAAGGCGACCGAAGCCGTCTCCTGCCGCCACGCCTCGACCGCCCTTACCTCGAGCGGCGCCTTCGGCAGCCGGCTGAAATATTCGGGCGCCTTGGCCATCACCTGAGCGATGAAGGCGCGGGAGTCGGCCAGATATTTCTGCCGCCCATCCTCGGTGTTCGGATATTTGAACTGCGGCCCG
>JAXDPC010000086.1:0-2745 GCA_034668525.1 Sphingomonadales bacterium | reverse complement strand
CGATCCGCTCGCGACGTGGCGGAGCGGCCGGCAGCTGCGCGCGCTGGTCAAGCGGATCGCGCCCGACGTGATGATCGCCTACACGATCAAGCCGATCGTGCTCGGCGCCGCGGCGGCGCGCGCGGCGGGGGTGCCGCGCTTCATCCCCCTGGTCACCGGCCTCGGTTACGCCTTCTCGGGCGGGCTCGGCCCGAAGAAGCTGCTGATCCGGGCCGCGGCGGCCTGGATGTACCGCCGCGCCTTCCGCCGCGCGCAGTTCGCGGTCTTCCAGAACGAGGACGATCGGAGCGATTTCCGGCGCATGGGCATCCTGCCGCCGTCGCTGCCGACGGGGCTCGTCGCCGGCTCGGGGGTCGATACGGAGCATTATTCGGAGCGGCCGCAGCCCGCAGGAGCGAACTTCCTGATGATCTCGCGATTTCTGCGCGGCAAGGGCGTACGGGAATATGGCGAGGCGGGGGTGCGGCTGAAGCGCGAGCATCCCGAGGCGCATGTCCGGCTGGCCGGCTGGCTCGACGAATCGCCGGACGCGCTGTCCCAGGCCGCGATCGACGCGATGGCGGCGGGCGGCGTCGAATGCCTGGGCAAGCTCGACGACGTCCGGCCCGCCCTCGCCCAGTGCAACGTCTACGTCCTTCCCTCCTACCGCGAGGGGACGCCGCGATCGGTGCTCGAGGCGATGGCGACCGGGCGGGCGATCGTCACCACCGACGCGCCTGGCTGCCGCGAGACGGTCGTCCAGGGCGAGAACGGTTTTCTGGTGCCGCCCAGGGATGCGGACGCCCTGCTCGCGGCGATGCGGCGCTTCGTCGATGATCCCGCGCTCGCCGCGCACATGGGCAGGGCCTCACGCCGGATCGCCGAGGAGAAGTTCGACGTGCACGAGGTCAACGAGGCGCTGATGCGCTATGCGGGGCTGTGAGCGAGCAGCCGGCCGACGATCCCTATGCGTTGCTCGGCGTCGCCGCCGACGCCGACGCGGCGGCCATCCGCGCCGCCTATCTGCGCCTGATCAAGGAGCGCCACCCGGACCGGCGCGGCGGCGCGGGCGCCGGCGCGAGCGCGCTCAACGCGGCCTATGCGCTGCTCAGGAATCCCGAGCGCCGCCGGGCCTACGACCTCGGCCGGCGGAAGGCGGCGTCACTGCCGGCGGTGGTGGCGCCGCCGCGGATGGCGCCCCCGCCGCCGTCCCGAATCGGATGGTGGCTGGGCCTGCCGGTGGTGCTCGCTTTGGCGGTGGTAGCGGTCATGCTCGGCCAGCGCGCCTATGAGCAGACCGCGCCGCAGATCGCGCCGTCGGCCGAGGCCGGGGTCGACGAGGCGGCCCGGGAAGGTCCCGGGCCGCCGAGCGGCTGGGTGGACGGCGCCATGGTGGACCAGGCCGTGGCGAATCTCGTCGCCCTTCGCGGCGCCGGGCGCACCGCCGAGATCGAGCGCTACAGCCGCACCTGCTCCGCCCAGTTCGCGGGGGACCCGAACCCGCTCCGCGCCGACCATTGCATCGCATTCGACGTCGCCGCCGCGACCCTGCGCACGCCGGGCAAGATGGGCACGGTCCCGCCGGAGGTCGCCGCCCGCCACGCCGCGATGCTGCGGCGCCTCTTCGCGGAACCGGTCGCGACCGAGATGCGGCTTCGCGAGATTCGCGCCGAGACCGTCGCCGCGATCGCGCGCCGGCTGGCGGCGTCCCGTGGCCGGGAGCGGGAGCGCCGCTGAATCCTCAGACGATGCGCCCGTCCTTCAGCCGCACCACCGTGTCGCACCCCTCCACCGTCGAGCGGCGGTGGGCGATCACGATCATGGTGAGGCCGGATTCGAGGGCGAGGGCATTGAGCGAGGCGAGCACCGCCGCCTCGGTGTCGTCGTCGAGGGCGCTGGTCGCTTCGTCGAGCACCAGCACCGGTGCGCCCTTGTAGAGGGCACGGGCGATGCCGAGCCGCTGGCGCTGGCCTCCCGAGAGCCGTACGCCGCGCTCGCCGACCCGGGTCTCATAGCCGTCGGGAAGCGAGTCGACGAAGCTTGCGAGTTGCGCCCGCCGCGCCGCTTCCGCGACCCGCCCGGCGTCGATCGCTTCGGGGTTGGTCGAGAAGGCGATGTTGCGCGCGATCGAGGCGTCGGCGAGGAAGATCACCTGCGGCACATGGGCGATGCTCCGCCGCCAGGCGGTGCGGCGGGCGCCCTCCAGCGGCGCGCCGTCGACCGTGACCCGGCCCGCGTCCGGATCGAGCAGGCCCATGATCAGGTCGGCGAGCGTGCTCTTGCCGCTGCCGGTGGGGCCGGTGATCGCGATGCGCGCGCCGCGGGGGATGGCGAGATCGATGTCGCTCAGCGCCGGCCGGGCGCGGCCGGGATAGGAGAAGCTCATGCCGTCGAGCCGGATCTCGCGATCAAGCCGCAATGGCGGGCCGTCCTGCGCCTCTTCCGGGGAGGCCGCCGGCAGGCTCAGCAGCGCAAGCAGATCGGCGGTGACGGTCCTGTTCGAGGTGACCGTGCTCCAGGATTGATAGACCTGCTGGACCAGCGGCAGCAGCCTCTGGGAGCCGAGCGCGAGCGCGCCGAGCACGGGCAGGGCGTCGGCGAAGCCCCCCTCGCGCCGCGCGAGGAGCACGGCTGCTGCCGCGAACAGGACCATTCCGGCAACCTCGATGACGTAGCGTGGCGCGATCGAGAGGAAGGCCGCCTCCGAGCGGGCGCGGCTCAGCCGCTGGTCGATCCGGCTGAACGCGGCGAGATACAGTGCCTGGG
>JAXDPC010000085.1:0-3254 GCA_034668525.1 Sphingomonadales bacterium | reverse complement strand
GGGGCCTCGCCGCCCTCCTTTCCGGCAGGGCGGAGCAAGCGCCGGCGGATATCGATCGCGGCGCGGCGATGTTCGGCGACCATCTCGGCTCCTGGATCGCCGCGGGCTGGGCGCATTTCGTCAATCGCGATTTCGCCACGGCGCGGGCGCGCTTCGAGACCGCGCTGGAGCTCGATCCCAGCTTCGCCGAAAGCCACGGCTCGCTGGCTGTGCTCGACTTGCTGGAGGGCAAGGCCGACGAGGCGCGCAAGGGAGCGCAGACGGCGTTGCGGCTCGATCGGGAATCCATGTCCGCCGCGCTGGCGCAGACGCTTATCGCGGCCGGAGAGGGCGAGGGCGACCGCGCCCGGCAGATTTTTGAGGCTGCTCTGTCGACCCCACTCGGCAAGGACAAACGAACGATCGCCCAGGCGCTCGCGCGGATGGGTCTCTAGTCGGCGCGCAACTGATCCAAAGCGCTCGCCAGAAGCGCCCGCCCTTCCTCGCTTGCGCTGACGATCCGGAAGACGTCGTCGACGACCGCCTGCAATGCAGGCTCGTTGGCGAGCCTCTCGCCAAGCTCCTCGGTGAGGACCGCCCGGACGAGGCTGCGCCTAAGCTCCTCCTCTCCCACCGCACCCTGTGCGGCCAGCCGCCGCAAGCGCGAGATAGCTCCCGGCGTAACTGGCGCAGGGGAGCCTGCCCGCTCTCCTCGCGCCGCATTGCCCCGGCCGAGCCTCCGTAGCTGCTCGCGCAACAGGATCAGCACCTGGTCGGAGGAGGAGATGCGGGTCATCGCTTCAGTTCGCGCGCCCGCCGCCGGCGCCGAGCTGGTCGAGCAGGAAGCTCGTCGCCGAAGCCCCGCCGCCGTCCGCGTCGGCATCCGCCGGATCACCCTGGCGGGCCACCAGCTCGCTGACCTGATCGACGATCACCTGCATGTCCCGGTTGAGGGGCGGGTTCTCCTCGTTGGCGGCGATGCCGGCCCCGAGATGCTTGAGCGCCTCGGTGAACTCATCGCGGATCAGGTAGGTGAGTCCGGCGACGAAGCTGCGCAGATAATGGTCGTGCGGAAGCAAAGCGAGCGGGCCCCAGCTTTCCAGAGCGGCCGCAGGCTCGCCCGAGGTCAGGTAGAAGAAACCGAGCTGGAAACGGGCAATCGCGAAATCGGGCCCGAGATCGACCGCCATGCGAAGCGCCGCGAGGGCCTCGATCGGCCGCCCTATGCTCGCGAGCATCGATCCGCGCAGAAAGTGGAGTCGCGGGTCTTGTGGGAAGGAAGCAATCATCCTGTCCAGCGGCTCCATGCCAACCCCATCATCGGGCTGGATCTCCTGCATCAGCGCATCCAGTTCTTCGTCGCTGCACAGCTGGGTCATCTTTCTCTCCTCATTTGAAACCGCCCATCCGCTTGCGCAGCCGCTCGAGCGCCGCCCGGTGCAGCTGCGACACACGGCCGCGGCTGAGACCGAGCAGGTCGGCGATCTGCGCGAAGCTTAGGCCAAGTTCGTAATGGTTGCGAACCACCTTCGCCTCGCGCTCGGGGAGCGCTGCCACGGCGGCGCCCAGGCGCGACTGCAGCTCGCGCCACGCCAGGCTTTCGTAGGCGCCGGCCCGCGTGTCGGCACCGTCGGCGGCGGCGGCGAGGCTAGTGCGCTCGAGTATCAGGCCATAGGCCAGGCCCAGGACGAGTTCGGTCACCTCGGTGAGAGGATCGCCCCCCTCGCCCTCCGCCGGGCGGCGCGCGAGGGAGCGTAGCCGCTCCTGTTCGATGCGGTGGCGGTGGCTGAGCTGCGCATCGACTTCGGTCATCCGCGAGACGCCGTCGGCGATGCTGCCTGCGATCCGCCGCCGCGCATAGGCACCGAAGGGGACGCCGAGCAAAGGGTCGTAACGGTCGATCGCCTGCAGGAGCCCGGCAAAGGCGAACTGCTCGAAATCGCCCTGATCGATGCGCCGGGAGGCGCGCCGGCGGTAATGGCGCCGCGCGAGAGCGCGGGCGAGCCCGGCGTAAAGCCCGAAAAGCTCTTCCCTGCACCCATCTTCCGCCTCGAAGCGAAGACGCCGCCAGAGGGCGGCCTCGGCCAGGCCGGGGCGAACGACGAGGTCCAGGCCGGAAGGGGCGTCGGCGTGCGTCACCTGAAGCTTCCGAGCACTCCTTGGAGGACGAGCTGCCAGCCGTCGATGAGCACGAACATCAGCAGCTTGATCGGCAGCGAGATCGTCGTCGGCGGCACCATCATCATGCCGAGAGCGAGCAGGATCGAGGAGACGACGAGATCGATCAGAAGGAAGGGCAGCAGGATGACGAAGCCGATAGTGAACGCCACTCTCAGCTCGTTGAGGATGAAGGCCGGAGTGAGCTTCAGGATCTCGACCTCCTCCGGCCGCTCCGGCACCGGCGTGTTCGAGATCGCGTAAATCGCCTCGATATCGGCGTCGCGGGTCTGGGCGAGCATGAAGCCGCGCAAGGGCACGCTGGCACGCTCCATCGCCTGCTCGGCGCCGATCTGCCCGGCGAGGAGGGGCTGCAGCGCGTCTCGGTTCAAGGGACCCAGCGTGGGAGACATGCTGAAGGCGGTGAGGAAGAGTGCGAGGCTGACGAGGACCGCGTTCGGAGGCGTCTCGGGCATGCCGAACGCATGCCGGACCATCGCCAGCACGATCACGATGCGGATGAAGCTCGTCATGCTCACCAGCATCGCCGGGAGGATCGCGAGCATCGACAGCACCAGCGCCGTGCGCACGACGTCGGTGCCCATGGCCCCGCCGGCCGCAGGCGTGCCGGGGAGCGATGCCGCAGCCGGCGCGGCCGCAGCCGCGGCGTCGATGATCTGGAGGGCGATCATGCGCCTTGCCCTTCGGCCTTGCCCGGAGCGGCGGAATCGCTCTCGTGCAGCACCTGCGAACGCCCTGCCGTCAGCAGCAACAGATAGTCGCGACCCTCATGACGCAGAAGACAGATGTCGGCATGCGCGCTGAGCCGTCGCGTTTCGACCACTTGGATCGGGCGCTGCCGCAGCTCGATGCGTGCGAACATCGCGCGCAGGTCGATTCGGCCAGACCGCTGGCGGATGAGCAGGATCGCGAGCGCGGCGACCGCGGTGCAGATGAGCAGCGCGCCGACGATGCGGCCGAGCGAGACGCCGAGGTCCTCGCCTCCGCCCAGGCCGGGACGCGCGGCGAAGAGCGGCGCCGCCTGGGCCGTGGCGGTGACGGCGAGACCAACCAGAAGCCGCCGGATCATTCCGCGAGCTCGACAAGGCGGACTCCGA
>JAXDPC010000084.1:0-5240 GCA_034668525.1 Sphingomonadales bacterium | reverse complement strand
AGCAGGCGCACAAAATGCACTCGTAGAGGCCGTCCAGCTACGCGCGGTCCTCGGGCGACTGCAGCCTTTCCTTGCCGTCCGGCGGCGGCGCGCCTCCCTCGAGCCACGGCCGGATCGAGGCATATTGCGCGAAAAAGTGCGTGAAGTCGGGCACCAGATCCTTGATCACGTCCATGTGCGGCAGCGGCGTGATCCGGATCTCCCCTTTGTAGTCCTCGATCGCCGTGGTGCAGGCGAGGCCGTTGCGGCCGGCGATGTTCATCGAGCAGGAGCCGCAAATCCCCTCCCGGCAGGAGCGGCGGAAGGTCAGGGTCGGGTCGATCTCGTTCTTGATCTTGATCAGGGCGTCGAGGATCATCGGCCCGGTGTCGTCGAGGTCGATCTCGAACCGGTCGTAACGGGGATTCTCGCCGCTGTCGGGGTCGTAGCGGTAGATCTTGAAGCTCTTCACCCGCCGCGCGCCGGCAGGCGCGGGATGTTCGCGGCCCTTGCCCTTGATCCTGCTGTTCTTCGGGAGCGCGAATTCCGCCATGCTCAGTCCTTCGTGTCGCGCCGTCCGATAGAGCCAAGCCGGGGCCGGCTCAATGCCCTTAGACGTCGCGCCGCCGCTCCAGCAGCTGCCTGGCGACGTCGTAGGTGCGCTGATTGTCGACGTCGATCGCCTGGCTGCCGTCGCCGACGACCAGCGCCTCGCCTTTTATGCCGAAGCGCCGCGCCATCCGCCGGACCGCCCAGTCCAGCGTCACCAGGCCGAAGCGGACGAGGAGAAGATTGAGCAGGCCGAAAGTCTCGGCGAGCCGCTTCGGGTTCTTGGCGAACTGGCCGCCGCTGCGGAAGGTCTCGGCGACCCTTACCGCGCGCGCGCCGTTCAGGCCGTAGAGGTTGCAGTTGGAATAGGCCCCGCCCCGCAATTTGTAGAAGCGACGCTGCCCCTCGGGATGGGCGGCGAGGACGGCCTCGCGCGTGGCGACGACGAGCACCCCCTCGGCGCCCGCGTGCATCTTCGCGACCGCGTCGGCGGCGACGCGTGGCGAGAGGAGGACGTTGTCGGCAGTGGTGATCAGGATCGGCTCCTCGATGCCGTGCGCGGCGGCATAGACGCTGTCGGTGAGGGTCGGCGCCGACGGCACGAAGTCGACCGGCACGCCGAGCTCGCCGTTCGCGCCCGGCACCCTGCGCGCCGCCTCGACGGCCTCCTGCTCGATGCTGATGTGGATGCGGCTGATGCCGGGGACCTGGGCGAGGGCGCGCAGCACCCGTTCGAGCAGCGGCTTGCCGACGATCGGCACCAGGCATTTGTGGCTGACGCCGAAGCGGTCGGCGAGCGGATCGAGCCGGCCGCCGCGCTGGGCGGCGAGGACGATCGCGGTGAAGCCGCGGTCAGAGGAGGCCATGCCGCGCCAGGCTCTCGGTGAGGATCGTCTCGATCAGCTGCGACTGGGTGAGACCGGCGAGCGCGGCGGAGCGGCCGTAGACCTTCTGCGACCAGAGATTGGCCTGGAGGTTGACCTCGAGGAAGTTGACCGTCCCGGTCTCGAGGTCGACGCGGAACTCGAACCGGCCATAGTCGAACGGCCTGAACTCGTCGGCCATCATCCTCGTGTAATCGGCGATCGTGGGCATGAGGTCGGCGCCGTCGAACGGGACCAGCCGGTATTTGCTCGCCCGGTCGACCAGGTCGCGCTTTTCGTAATAGGTCCGAAGATGGGTCGGATCGGCCTGCTCGAACAGCATCATCGGCATCACGACGGGCTCGCCGCTTATCGTGATCACCGGCACTTCGACGTCGCTGCCGTTGAGGAAGGGCTCGACGATCGCGTCGTGGCCCTGGCTGTGGATGTCGGCGACCGCGGCGGCGACCCCCGCCCAGTCGGTCGCGTCCTGGACGCCCCAGCTCGCCGAGCTCGCATTGGGCTTGATCACCAGCCGCTCGGCGGACGGACATTTCTCCCCGGTCACCGGCGCGCCGCGGCGGTAGATCGCCCAGGGCGCGGTCGGGATGCCGCGGGCGCGCGCCGCCATCTTGGTCAGATGCTTGTCGTCCGCCATGCCGCGCAGGATCGGCGAGGCGCCGAGGAAGGGAAGGCCGTGGCGCGTGCACAGCAGGGGCAGCATCATCTCGCTGTTCAGGAACCCGCCGCGGTTGAGCAGCGGGAAGACGAAGTCCACGTCCGGCTTTTCGAACAGCATGTCGTAGCGGTCGGCGAGGCTGAGCTGCTTCAAGCCGAGCCCCTTCAATATCTCGCGCACCTCCACATGGTAGAGCGCGTGGTTGCCGTCTTCCGGATGCAGACCCGCGTCCCACAGAGCATGCTTGGCGACGAACAGGATGCGCAGCCGCTCCTTGGCCTCTTCGGGTATGACGAGCGGACGGATGTTTGACACGGGCAACCAGGCCTTTCAGGGGGAGAGCGCAGGCGGCCATAATGTCCCGGCCGCGTCGAGCCAAGAGCGAGGCCCGTGACCGCGTACCACATGCTTTCCGATCCGGCCGCAACCCAAATCATGAGCGAGGGGGGCGACGCCCGGATCGTGCTCGACCCTGTCACCGGCCTCAACCGCTATTACAGCGCGCCGCGCCCGAGCGCGGTGACCGCCTACGCCTCCTCGACCGCCAACGACATCTCGGCCGCGGCCTTCGCGCATGTCGAGGCGGCGCTGGCGGCGCTCGGCGGCACCCTCGACGAAAGGGCCTATGCCGAGCGCCTGGACGACCTGCGCGGGCGCATCCGCGACGCCTATTCCCTGGCGGCCGGCGTCGCCATCGTCTTCTCCCCCTCGGGGACCGACCTCGAATATGTCGGCCTCGCCGCGGTCGAGGGCCGCGGGCCGGCGGGGACGCACAACATCCTGCTCGGCGCCGACGAGGTCGGCAGCGGCTGCATCCATTCCGCCTACGGCCGCTATTTCGCCGAGGAGACCGCGCTCGGCGTTCCCGTCAGGCCGGGCGAGCCGGTCCCCGGCTTCGGCGACACGCGGGTGGAGATGATCGACATACCGGTGCGCGATCCCGAAGGCCGGCCGCGCCCCTCGGCCGAGATCGCCCGGCGCATGGACGAGGCGATCGCGGGCGCCCGCGCCGCCGGCCGCCACGTCCTCGTCCACGCCGTCCACGGCTCCAAGACGGGACTCATCCTGCCCTCGCCGGACGATCTGGACGCGCTCGCCGCGCGCCACGGCGCGGCGGCCACCGTCCTGGTCGACGCCTGTCAGGCGCGGATCACCGCGGCGGCGGTCGCCGATTATCTCGCGCGCGGGGCGATCGTGTTCGTCACCGGATCGAAGTTCATGGGAGGACCGCCGTTCAGCGGCTTCGCCCTCGTCCCCGCGACGCTGGCGCAGGCCGCGCGGCCCTTGCCCGAAGGGTTGGCGACGATCTTCCGGCGCGCGGAATGGCCGGCCGGCTGGCCCGGTGCCGAAAGGCTCCCCGACAGCGCAAATCCGGGCCTTCTGCTCCGGTTGGAAGCCGCGATCTTCGAGCTCGAACGGTTCCAACGACTCGCTCCGGAGACGGTCGAGCGTGTCGTCCTCTGCTTCCACGCCGCCGTGCGCGCCGAGATCATCGAGCCGACGGCGGCGCGCCGCGTCGCCCCCTATCCGCCGGGCGAGCGCGAGGAGGCCGACACCCATCCGATCGAGATGCGGACCTTGTCCACCCTCGATCTCACCGGCCTCGGCGGCGGGGCGGCGACGTTCGAGGATGCGACCCGCTGGCACAAGGCGCTGCTCGCTCACGGGGTGCGGCTCGGCCAGCCCGTGAAATGCGTCAAGCTCCCCGACGGCGGCTGGGGCGCGACCCTCCGGGTCGCGCTCGCGATGCCGCTCCTGGTCGAGCGCGCAGCCCTCGATGACGACGCCCTCGAAGCCTCCTTCCGCCGCGACATGCGGCGAATCCGCGAGGCGCTGCTCGCCGTCTCGGGCTAGGGTCCGTACTCAGTACCCGCAATGGTCGGGATCGTCCGGAGAAGGCCTCCGGCAAGGAGGACGGCGCCGGCCGGGCTGGTTGCCCGGACAAGCCGATCGACGTAGCCGGTGGCCTTCTCCGGACGACCGCTTCGCGGCGGGCGGCTTTTGGGCCGGGGCCACGTCCCTCGTCGGTCACGGTGCGACAGCATCGCTCCCTCCTCGCTCCTTGCCCTGGACCAAAATCCGATCCGTCACGACCGTTGCGGGTACCGAGTACGGACCCTAGGCGGCCGCGGGCTCGGCCGGCTCGGCCGCCGCGCCCCATTCGAGGTTGCGGGTGAGGTACATCACCGCCGCCAGCGCCGCGAACAGCATCAGCGAGCCGATCAGCAGCGAATAGGCTTCGAGGCTGAGGAGCACGTAGAGCACCGCGTAGAGAGCCGCGAGCAGCGCCCCGATGAAGGCCGCGCGCCGCCAGCTCTTCAGCACGGCCGCCGAATAAGCCGTGTTGAGGCCGGCGATCGCCGCGGCGGCGACCAGATAGGCCGGCGTGAAGCCGATCACTTCGGCGAAGGCGAGCAGCAGCACGAAGAACAGGATCAGGCTCGCCCCGACCAGCAGATATTCGACCGCCGAGACGCGCACGCCGCCGATCACGTCGAACAGCAGGAAGGCGAGGAAGGTGAAACCGATGAACAGGAAGCCGTATTTGGTGGCGCGATCGACCTGCGAATAAAGATCCACGGGCTGCACCAGGCTCACCTGCGCCATGCCCGTCGCCTGCGGCTGGGCCTGGCGCCCGTCGGGATAGGGCGTCCGCACGGACGTCTCGGGAGCCTGCGCCGTCGGGGCCGCGGCTCCGGCGTCGCGCGTGTCGACCAGCGACTGGCCGAGGGCGAGATTGCCGACGCGGTAGCGCGCCTCGAAGCCGTCGCCCCCCACCCGCCGCTCGGCCGGAAGGAAGCTGCCCTGGAAGCTCGGATGCGGCCAGGGCGAGCGCAGCCGCCACCGCGTCTCCCCCGCCTGCGGCGAGAGCGCCAGCGACCGGTTGCCGCGGAAGCTGTAATCGAATTCCACCTCCAGCGGCCGTTCGCGAAGCGCGCCTGCGTCGATCCAGGCGAAGAAGCCGGCGCCGCCGGTCGCCGGCGCGCCCCGGCCCGGCTGCAGGCGCAGCGCCTGGCCGGCGACCGTCACGTGCGGGTTAGCGCCGAGGCCGCGCGGATCGGAGAGGCCGAAGCGCAGTTCCGCGCGGGCGAGGTCGAGCGCCTCCGGCTGGACTCCGAGCCGCGAGAGGTCCTGCGGGATGGCGAAGCGCGCCCGGCCCCGCACCGTCG
>JAXDPC010000083.1:0-9046 GCA_034668525.1 Sphingomonadales bacterium | reverse complement strand
GCGAGGCGCCGCCGAGCCTCCATCCGCCGCGCCGGTTCCCGCGCCGGAGCTGCGGTGGCGGACGGGGTCGATCGGCGCCCGGTCCCTGCTCGTCCGCCTGCGCGACGGCCGGCCGCGGCTGATCCGGGGAGTCGGGGACGAAGGCGATGCGGCGGCGCGGGCGTCGGCCCGGCGCGCGACCGGCGGTCAGTGACCGCCCCGCTGGCGCCAGCGGTCGCCGGCGAAGAGGAGGACGGCAAGGGCGATCCAGGCGACGACGGTGGCCGGGTCCGAGACCGAGGATTCCCCCGCCGGCCAGCTCGGCTTGCGCCAGGGGCCGGGGACGCCCTCGACCGCCCAGCCGAGGATCGGGATGATGATGATCGCGACGACGGCGGCGAAGGCGAGGCTCTCGAGCCGGTCGCGGCGGCTGCGCCAGACATAGCCGAGGACGAGGAGGAGAAGCGCGACCGAGACGATCAGGGTGAGCAAATCATATTCGCTCGGATCGCCGAACACGGTCATCGCGACGGCGACGACGGCGGCGCCCAATGCGGCCGCGTCGGTCTTGTCGGCGGGCTCCTGGTCCATCGCTGCCTCCCTCCCCGGCGCGGGAGATTAGCGCGCGCGGCCCGGGGGCGCTACAGGGGCGGATAAGGGGACAGTTGCCGGGTAAGGGGACAGTTGCCGGCAACTGTCCCCGAGGAGAGGCTTATGGGCGAGAGGTTCGAGCGGCACCGGCAGGCGTGGAAGCAGGAGGAGGTGCAGAAGCTGCACCTGCTCGCCGGCAAGGGCATGTCCTTGAAGGCGATCTCCAAGGCGATGACGCGCAGCGAGGAATCGATCCGCGACCGGGCGAAGGCGGACGGGCTGAAGATCTCGAAGCTGAGATAGGAGCGCGTCGGCCGGGGCCGACGCGCCCGTCAGCGGCGCGGGCGGCGGGGCACGAAGGCTTCGCGCGGGGTGCCGTCGACATGGCCGAGCCGCTCGGTCGGCAGCTTGAGCACCAGGCCGGAATGTTCGAGCCGGTAATCGTCGATCGCGCCGAGCAGGCCGGCCATGCGGCCGCCCCTGACGTCCGCGCCGATCGCGTCGAAGCCCAGCGCCAGGCCCTCGCCCATGCTGCCGGTCCAGCGGCCGACCAGGACGGTCACCGGGCCGCGGTGGCGCCGGCCGGGACGCGGCAGGACCTGCTCGACCCATTGCCGCGCGATCCCGGTCCGGCGCTGCTCGGCGGGCAGGTTGTGGACCTGGTAGAAGGCCGGCCGGTCGACGAACCAGCCGAGCAATGCGCGGGCGACGACGGTGTTGCCGCCGCTTGGCGTGTCGGTGAGGTCGATGACGATGCGGTCGCCGCGGCGCGCGCCCGCCATCGCCGCGTCGAAGGCGGCGATCGTGGCCTCGTCGCCGAGCGAATCGTTGAAGCGGATGGCGAGGGTGCGGCCGCTGCGCGTCACGCCGACCGGCGGCCGGTCGGGACGCGGCACGGCATAGAGATTGGCGAGCTCGAGCGGGATCGCGCGGCCGGCGCGGCGCAGAACCAGCCGGCGCGGCGCGTCGCGGCGGCCCGCGGCCAGCACCCGCGCCGCGAAGCCGGCCCGCCACGGCTCGGGTTCGAGGCCGAGCTCGCGCCAGAAGGCGGCCACGGCCTCCGCGATCGGCACGCCGCCGACCGCCTCGAGCGCGTCGCCCGGCTGCACGCCGGCGCGCTCGGCGGGCGAGCCGGCGCGGACCGCCTCGATCAGGAACCGCCCGTCTTGCGCCGGCTCGATCCACAAATCGGCATAGCTCGGCACCACCGCCCAGCTGTCGGCGAAGGAGGCTCCCGTGATCGCATGATGGTCGGCGAGCGCGAGCAGGACATGCTCGGCGTAGCGGAGCAAGGACGGCTGGTCCGACACAAGCGCCGCCTCCGCGCGGAGCAAGGCCGAGGACGGAATCGCGCCGCCCGGGAAGCGCTCGGGATAAGCGTAATTCTCCGCGATCAGCCGCTCGATCGAGAGTGCGTCGGCGCGATAGTCCGCCGCGGACGGCGTCTGTGCTGCGGCGGGCGCCGCGAAGAGCAGCAGCAACGACAGAAGGAAGCGCACCCCCTCTCTTACCGTCGACCGCCCGTCTGCAACACCGATTTCGCTCGACCAGCTACCGGCGTCGGTGGGGAGGGGACGCGGCCGCCCCACCGAGCCGACGATCGGGCGGGCTGCGTCAGGCGCCGCTCTGCTCGATCTCCCGGGGACAGGTGGCGGTCAGTGCCGCCTCCACGATCACGCCCGTCGGGCCGCCGCTGTTGGTGACGACCACACGCAGCGTATGCAGACCGGGGGTCAGCGAGCTGACCGCAAACGGAGTCACGCTCCCCGGCAGGAAGCCGTAGTTCGGAGTTCCCCCCGACGCGGCGATCCGCCTTTCGTCGAAAAAGACGCGGACGCTGTTGTCGCCGGCGAAGCGGCCGGCCAGCCGCACCTGGCTGGGGATGGTGCAGCGCGGAACGTAGATCTGCAGCTGGTAAGTGAAGTCTCCGGTCGAGGTGCCGCCGGTGGGCGGGCCCACCCAGCGCGCCGGCGGAAGCGCAACCCAAGAGACGTTCGCCGCATTGGCGACCGGGCCAAGGCTCGTCGACCCCGGATTCGACACCTGCCACGACGCGGCGCCGGTATCGATCCGCACCGTCTGAGCGGTTCCGTCGACGCAGCGGCAGCAAGGAACGCGAACAGCAGCGCGCGGGACGGCCGCCGCCGCAGAGCGGTCCTGGGCCGGGGCGGACGTGAGCGGCGCTGTGGCGGCCAAGACCAAAGCGAGCGGCCCGGCCGTCCTGAAGAGTTTCGTGTTCATCTTCGTCTCCCATATCAAGAATGGAGCGGCAGACTGCATTCTCGCGGAAGCGGAGACGAGCAGGCACGATTAGTGTATTTGGACTAGTGGGCTCAGAGGGGCGGACTTTCTGTCATGTGCGAAAGAATGGCCGAGACGGAGCTTGTCACCAGCTTCTATTCCTCAGCGGCCGGAGAGACTACGTGGCCTGAGACACTGGAGCGCGCAGCCAGGTACTTCAAACGCCAAGCCACGATCTATGTCGTGCATAAACCCGGCACGATGGATGCAAGTGCGATGCAGAGTCATAACTATTCGCATGAGTTCCTGGCTTCCTTCTTTGCTGGGGAAGCATATGCCCGCGATCCCCGGAACGCGCGCATTGGGCAAGTGCGCCCCGGATCGATCTTCTTCGACGAGATACTCTACGACGTCGAGGAAATGAGACGCGACAAATGGGTCGGGGCGACGACGAGCTTGCTCCAGATGCATGCTCAGGTCGGTGCGCGGCTGCGATTGCCGGACGGCGGCGAAGCAACGCTCTGCATGATGAGAAAGGAGCGCGAGACCGACACCCTGGCTGCCCGGGCCCGGGTCATGCGCCGCCTCGCGCCGCGAATCGAACAGGCGAGCGCGCTCGGCTATCTTCTCGAACGAGAGTGGGCGACGCGCGCGGCCCTGCTGGAATGTCTCGCCGCAAAGGCGGACGCCGTGATCCTTCTCGACCTGTTCGGCCGCCCCAGCTTCATGAACGACGCGGCGCGCCGCATGCTCGCCGCGGGCGACGGCTTGAAGCTGGCGGGCGAGACTCTGCAGGCGGCGCGGCGGCCGGAGGCCCTCGCCCTGCGGCGGCTCGTCTCGCAAACTCTGGCCGGCCTTGGCGGCGACGATGCCCGCTCCGGCGGTCGGGTGCTTGTCAGCCGCGTTTCGCGCCGAAAGCCCTATGTCGTCACGGTGATGCCGTCGCCCGCACGCGAGGCGTTTCTGGCCGGCCACAGTATTGCGTGCGTCATCCACATCCAGGATCTCGCCACGCCGCCGTCCCCCCAAGCGGCCGACCTGGGCAGCGTATTCGGCCTGACCCGTCGCGAGAGCGAACTGGCGGCCGATCTCGCCCGGGCGGCGCAGCTCGATGTTGCTGCGGCGCGCTGCGGCATGGCAGTCAACACCGCCCGCAACCATCTCCAGTCGATCTTCGCCAAGACGGACACAAGCGGACAAGCGGAGCTGGTTCAACTCCTCGGCAGAATCCTGTGACGCTCGGTCCTATTCCGTCGTTTCGCCGTCCCAATGGTCGTTATCGTGGTCGCGCTCGGCCTGTTCCTTGTCGCGGTGGACGGTGCCGTCGCGATGCTCGGGCGGGCCGTAGATCGTGTAGAGCTTCAGGGGCGCGTCGCCGTCGTTGACGACATTGTGGCGCGCGCCCGCGGGGACGATCACCGCATAATCGTCTTCGACCCGGTTGGCGGCGCCGTCGATGAAGATGGTGCCGCGCCCTTCCTCGATCCGGAAGAACTGGTCGCGGTCCTCATGGACCTCCTCGCCGATGTCGCAGCCCGGCGGCAGGGTCATCAGCACCAGCTGGAGGTTCTTCCCCGTATAGAGGACGCGGCGGAAATCCGCATTGGCGAGCGTCGCGCGCTCGATATCGTCGACATAGCCCTTCATCCTACTCTCGCTCCCTTCACGGCGTCTGCCTGCGTTGAACCGCAGCGAGAGGGATTGCGTTCCCAATGGACTGGCCGGGCGACACTCCGCCGACCTCAGCACGGCGTCAGGGGAAGAGCGGCGTGCGGGTGAACAGGTTGCGGGGGCGCAGGTCGAGCCCGCCCCACATGACCAGCGCGACGCCGTTCCAGCTATTGCCCTGGAAGAAGCCGTCCTCGTTGCGCGGGTCGTGGCGGAGGCCGGTGATATGCCAGACGACGATGTCGCTGTTCATGACCGATTCGTTGTTCACGTGCTGCGGCAAGGTGTAGAGCATTTCCGTGCCGCGATAGCGGGTGACCCAGAAATCGTGGTGGGCGAATGCTTCGCGGTGGCGCGGGGCGCCGTTGCGCACCGGCCGGAACTCGTAGCTGATCGGCGTTCCCGATGTGCTCGTCGACGTGTCGCGAACGACCAGCTCCGTGAACCGGGTGGGGTCGACGTCGAGCCACCCTTCGCGACCGCCGTTGAAGGGCGTGAAGGTGTCGCTGGCGGTGTTGGCGCTGGTCGATTCGACATGTTCGTAGGTGTAAGCGCTGTCGCCGCCCGCCCCGTTGAGATCCATGTCGATGCGCCAGAGCGCATTGTGCATGTGCCCCATCAGCTCCATGCCGGGCAGGTTGCGCGACGTGGCGCCGAGCCGGAGCGTGATCGTGCCGTCGTCGCGGAAGCCGTAGCGCATGATGTAATTATAATTGGCCGAGTCGAGCGTCGCCCAAAGCACCAGCTCCTGGCCGTGCCGGACGGCCTGGTCGTCCTTCCACATCAGGCCGTAGCTCGTCACTTCATGGACGACCTTGCCGTCGATGATCCGCCCGCAGGGGCCCGCGTCGGCCGCGGTGGCCGGCACGAGCGGGAAGTTGTAGTTGGTAAGGTCGTAGAAGCGGGGCGAGCCGGCCTCGTAGGGGACGAAGATATCGGCGAGGCGTGCATCGTACAATATCTGGGTCCACGGCCGGTTCGGCGCGGTCCTGAACGATGCGCCGGTGATGTAGAGGCCCCGTCCGGTGGCGTGAGCGAAACGGACCCGCCAAGCGGTCGCCGGCGCGCCCGGGCTCGGCGAGGTGGGAAAGGTCTGCTCCACCAGCCCAGGCTGGCCGGTCGGAGGGCTGAACACAGGGCATGGCGCGCTTTGCGCCCCGGCAGCGCCCGCTGCGCCGAGCCCCGCCAGTGCCGCGCAGGCACGAAGAAAAGCCGCGTTCATTGCTAGTCTCCCCGCTCAGGCCGGTGAGGCGGCTGTACGATCACTTGCCGCGACGTCAGGTCGACATGAACCACCGGGTTGGACAGATAGTCCGCGCCGACGCGGAACAGCAGCCGTACCACCCGCCGGCCGTGCCAGGCGTCGCTCGCATCCGAAGTCCTGACGACCAGCGGCTCGACGACGAGACGCTCGCGCAGGCTCCCGACCGCAGCCATCACGCGACGGTCGGCAAGCGCCAGGGCGCGAGCCTCCTCGAATTCGCCGACGCTGAGCGGAACCGCCGCATTGCGTGCCTCGGTCTGCTCGACCACACGGCCGCTGCGAACGTCGACGAGACTCGTGACGGTGGTGTCGTCGCCATAGCGGTAATGCCGCACCCGATGGAGCGGCGCGGGCTCGCGACCCCCATCGTCGTCCTTGCCGCGCACGACATCGACGCCGATGAACACCGTTCGCGGCGCCGCGAGAAAATTGCGCATCTGGGGCGAGCCCTCCGCGATCGAGCGCGCGCGCTGTGCGACGGCCGGAGCGACATCGTCCGCCGCCGACTCGCGCTGCTGGTCGACCTGACCCGAGGCGAGGGACGCGGAAAAGAGAAGAGACAGGGCGCAGGCGGCTGCGAGGCGCTTCATGGCGCATTCTTCTGACGAAGAGACTCGCTCATAGCGGAAATCCAGGAGCCGGACGAGTCTTTTGTCGGAAAGCGCCAAGGCGTTTCTTGCAAAGAAGATGTATTTCCGTGAATCTTATCTAACACGTTCACAAGCAAGTCCGAAAGATTCGCAAAATCCGCTACTTCCGCTCGACCTCGTAAAGGCTTCCTCTCTACTTCCTGACCGGATTAGATTGCCGGTATCCTTCCCCGCCAGAAGTGAAAGTCTTCAGAGCAAGCGATCTGCGCGGGCATGCGTCGCGCTACAGGAGGCAGCAGAAATTATGGGACGGAACCGCCCGTTCGTCCACGACGGCCGAAGCTGTCTATCCCGCCTCAAAGCCCCTTGCGGCCGAAGCTCGGGCGGGGCGGCAGCTGCGGGGCGGGCGGATCGGCGCGCGCGGGCCGGGCGTCCTCGGCCGCCTTGCGGGCGAGGTAGCGGGCCATGGCGGCGTCGGCGTCGAACCCGTCGCCGGGCGGCGGCGCTTCCGGCTCGCTCCGCGCCCCGGCGCAGGCCAGGTCGCGCTGGCCGGCGATGACGTCCATCAGCTCGCCGACGCGCGAGCCGTGGATCTCGGTGAGGCCGAGCGGCACCCGCGCGGCGGTGTGGCCGAACGGGCCGGCGCTGCGCGTCTTGAAGGCGAGCTGCTGCTGGCCGCCGGCGTTTTCGAGCACGAGCGCGTCGAGGTTCGACCAGGCGATCCGCTTGCGGCCCCAGATGCCGGTCACGAACAGGGCAGACCCCTGGAACTCGATCGCCTCCAGCGTCCCCATCGCCATCGCGGCGGCGCGGCAGCCGACGAAGCCGGTCAGGGCGATCAGCAGCGGCAGGACGACGCCGTGGCCGATGGCGGTCCCGAAGAAGCGGCCGCGGCGCGAGCCGGCGACCGCATCGGCGTTGCCGAACAGCCAGATGAACGCCATCGTCGCCAGCAGCATCAATGCCGCCATGCCGATCAGCTTCGCGCGGCTGTAGCGCACCCTGTTCATCGGCCCCTCCCCGCTCGAACCGCGCGAAGCTATCGCCGTCGTGCCTAATGGCCGGTTAAGGCGCGCCGCCGCACGCCGATTGAAGCCGCGCCGGATAAAAGTGTAGCAGTCGACGATCGAAGCCGCGGAGGCCGTCTTGCCCCACCATCATCACCATGGCGGCCACGGGAACGGGCACGGGCACGGGCACGGGCACCATCACGGGCACGGCCACGGCACCGATTACGGCCGCGCCTTCGCGCTCGGCATCGCGCTCAATCTCGCCTTCGTCGGCGTCGAGGCCTTTTACGGCTTCCTCGCCAACTCGATGGCCTTGCTCGCCGACGCCGGCCACAACCTGTCCGACGTGCTCGGCCTCGTCGCCGCATGGGTGGCGGCAATCCTCGCCAAAAGGCCGCCGAGCCGGCGCTTCAGCTACGGCTTCCGCGCCGCCTCGATCCTCGCCGCGCTCGGCAATGCGGTCGTCCTGCTGATCGCGGTCTGCTTCATCGCCTATCACGCGGTCGTCCGCCTGATCATTCCCGACCTGGTCGAGGCCGGGACGGTGACGATCGTCGCCGCCGCCGGGATCCTGGTCAACGGCGCCACCGCCTTGATGTTCGTCCGCGGCCGGCGCAGCGACCTCAATGTGCGCGGCGCCTATCTCCACATGGTCGCCGACGCCCTCGTCTCGGCCGGCGTCGTCGTCGCCGGCATCGCCATCTCGCTGACCGGCCAGGTCTGGATCGATCCGGTCACCAGCCTGATCGTCGCCGCGATCATCTTCATCGGCGGTTACGATCTGCTGCGCGAATCCCTCACCATGGCGCTGGCCGGCGTGCCGCGCGGCATCGATCCGGACGAAGTCGAGGCGCACCTCATCGCCTTGCCCGGCGTCGAGCGCATCCACGACCTCCACATCTGGCCGATGAGCACCACCGAGTTCGCGCTCACCGCCCATCTCGTCATGCCCGCCGGCTTCCCCGGCGACCTGTTCCTCGGCGACTGCGCCCACGGCATCGCCGAACGCTTCGGCATCGGCCACGCCACCCTCCAGGTCGAGACCGGCGGCGACTGCGTCCGGGGGCCGTGACGCCATGTCCGACGCGCATGTCCTTCTGCTGTTCCTGCTCGCGCCCGTCCTGCTGGCGCTGCGCTGGCTCGTCGCCGACCGCGTCCCGCCCCAGATCCTGCTCGGAATCGCGCTCGTCGGCGGGATGGTGCTGCTGATCCTCTGGATGGCGATCGAGCTCCGAAACGGGGCGGCGGCGCCCTGACGGTTCGGCCGGCGGGTCGCCGCACCGGCGGCTGGTGTTCAATCCTCCCTCGCCCAGCGGCCAGCGCCCCGGATCAGACGGTATGCCGAATCCGCGGCAGTGGCGCCGGACACTGCAAGCCCGACATAATCCAGCATCTCGAGCGGCCGCGACAGGAGCAAGATGAGGCCGAACACTGCCAGGCTCAAGAGGCAGGTCAGCCACTCCAGGAACCGCCAACCCTCGACCCTTCGCTCCCAGTACGGCACTTGTCGCCCCCTTGCTCCCGCCAGGCATAAAGGAGGCGCGGCCGGAACGAAATGGAATAAAAACTCGAAGACGAACTCCATCTCTCAGGGGTGGGCGCAGGACATCCCCGGCGGCTTCCAGATCATCTGCAAGGGGATATATTTCGTCGGGCAGTATTTTGAGAACTAGACTTTGAGAGAATTCGGCATTGTGATAACA
>JAXDPC010000082.1:0-4507 GCA_034668525.1 Sphingomonadales bacterium | reverse complement strand
GCCCGGCGGGCGTGGCGGAACTGGTAGACGCGCCAGGTTTAGGTCCTGGTATCGAAAGATGTGGGGGTTCGAGCCCCTCCGCCCGCACCAGCGACGCACCCAGCCCGCGCTCCGTGCCCGCGATTTCTCAAGACCCGGAAGGCCGAAATGCAGACTGTCGAGACGTTGAACGAAGGGCTGAAGCGAGCCTACCGCCTCACCATCGAGGCGAAGGACATCGACGCCCGGGTGAACGACGAGCTGAAGGCCGTCGCGCCGCAGATCCGCATGCCCGGCTTCCGCCCCGGCAAGGTTCCGGCCAACCTCATCCGCAAGATGCACGGGCCGCGTCTCGAGCAGCAGGCGCTCGAAAGCGCGATCCAGGACGGCGTCCAGAAGCTGATGAGCGACAACAAGCTGCGGCCCGCGATGCAGCCTTCGGTCGAGCTCGAAGGCCACGAGCCGGGCAAGGACGCGGTCGTCAAGGTGGAGCTCGAGACGCTTCCCGACCTGCCGGAACCGAACGTCGCCGATCTGCACCTCGAGCGGCTGACGGTCGAGCCGGGCGAGGCCGAGATCGAAGCCGCGCTCGCCCGCATCGCCGGCGGCCAGAAGAATTATGAGCCCGCGCCCGCCAAGCAGGCCGCCAAGCTCGGCGACCGGCTGATCGTCGATTTCGTCGGCAGCATCGAGGGCACGCCCTTCGAAGGCGGCAAGGTCGACGGGATGGCGATCGATCTCGGCTCCGGCACCCTGATCCCGGGCTTCGAGGACCAGCTGGTCGGCGCCAAGGCCAACGAGGAGCGCACCGTCCGCGTCCGTTTCCCCGACGATTACGGGGTCGATCATCTCCAGGGCCGCGACGCGGTGTTCGAGGTCGTCGTCAACGAAGTCCAGACCGCCGGGGAGACTGTGATCGACGACGCCTTCGCACAGTCGATGGGCCTCGAGGGTCTCGGCCAGCTGCGCGAACTGCTCAAGGGCCAGCTCCAGCAGGAGACGAACGGCCTCGTGCGCACACACATGAAGCGCCAGCTGCTCGACGAGCTGGCCGGCCGCCACGACTTTCCGGTGCCGCCCTCGATGGTCGATGCCGAGTTCGAGCAGATCTGGAGGCAGCTCGAGCATGAGGCCGGCCACGAAGCCGATCCCGACGCGGCGCGCGCCGAGATGGAGCGCGAGCGCGACGACTATCGCCGCATCGCCGAGCGCCGCGTCCGCCTGGGCCTGCTGCTCTCCGAGATCGGCCAGCGGAACGGCATCGAGGTCAGCGACCAGGAGATGAACCAGCTCGTCGCCCAGGCCGCCCAGCAATACCGGCCGGAGGACCGCCAGCGCTTCGTCGAATATGTCCGCGCGACGCCCATGGCGGCGGCGCAGATCCGGGCGCCGCTCTATGAGGATAAGGTGGTCGACCATCTGTTCTCGATGGCCGAGGTGACCGAGCGGACCGCGACGCGCGAGGCGCTTCAGCACGCGATCGAGGCCGAGGAGGGCCATGTCCACGGCCCCGGCTGCGGCCACGATCACGGTCACGGCGCCAAGCCGAAGGCCAAGTCGAAGAAGGCCAAGGCCGAATCCGCGCCCGCCGAAGGGCCGACGGACGAAAAGGCGGCTACGAAGCCGCAAAAGGCCGCGGTCGACGCTCCGGCGGCCGAGAAGGCTTCCGCGCCCAGGAGGGCTGCTGCTAAGAAGGCCAAGAGCAAGGCCTAGCCTGAAGCTCCCGGCCGGGGGGACAAAGTGGCGACCGATTTCAGCGAACGGGCCCTCCGCCTCGCGGTGCTGCTGCCCTGCTACAATGAGGAGGCGGCGGTCGCGCAGACCGTCGCCGCCTTTCGCGCCGCGCTGCCGCAAGCGCGCATCTACGTCTACGACAACAATTCGAGCGACCGCACCGCCGAGGTCGCGGCGGCGGCGGGCGCGATCGTCCGCACCGAGCGCATGCAGGGCAAGGGCAATGTCGTCCGCCGCATGTTCGCCGACGTCGAGGCCGACGTCTATGTGATGGCCGACGGCGACGCCACCTACGACGCCTCGGCGGCGCCGGCTTTGGTCGCCAAGCTCGTCGACGAGCAGCTCGACATGGTCGTCGGCGCCCGCCGCGACGCGGTCGAGGAGGCGTACCGAAAGGGCCACCGGCTCGGCAACCGGCTGTTCAATTCCCTCCTCTCCTTCCTGTTCGGGCGCAGCTTCAGCGACATCTTCTCGGGCTATAGGATCTTCTCGCGCCGCTTCGCCAAATCCTTCCCGGCTCTGTCGCGCGGCTTCGAGACCGAGACCGAGATCAGCGTCCACGCATTGGAGCTGGCCATGCCGGTCGCCGAGGTGGTCACCGTCTACGGCGCCCGCCCCGAAGGCTCGCACTCCAAGCTCAACACCTGGCGCGACGGCTGGCGGATCCTCAAGACCATCCTCCACCTGGTCCGGATCGAGCGCCCGATCCTCTTCTACGGCGGCTTCGGCCTGCTCCTCGCCCTCGTCGCGATCGGCATCTCGATCCCGCTAATCATCACCTGGATCGAAACCGGCCTCGTTCCCCGCTTCCCGACCGCGATCCTCGCCACCGGCCTGATGTGCGTCGCCTTCATGAGCTTCATGTGCGGGCTCATCCTCGACACGGTGGTCCGGGGGCGGCGGGAAGTGCGGCGGCTTTTCTACCTGAGCTTCCCGGCGCCGGGGGCGGAGCGGTAGGGGATCGCAGCGAAGTGGTACTTCGATGCCGGGCGGAGCGGCGGGGACGGGAAGGAGCGCTAGCCTGGCCGGCCGACGCCATCAAAGCCAGTTGGCGAGGATGGCGATTGCAGGAGCAGCGGCAAGCATGGGCGCGCAAAGAGTGATGGCGACACGCATGGTGATCCCCATCCAATCGGCGACGTACGCCCTTCGAGGGGGGAGTCGATGCGGGCTAAGGGCATAGCGGAACGCTACTGCGCGGGTGTAGGCTGCGCGACTCAGGGGGCTCGCCATGACAACAATCGCACTCCTATTCGCGGCGGCTCTCGCTAGCGTTTCCCAACCCAGCCTCACGCCGTCCCTTAATCCTCCACCCCCTCCGCCACCCGCGCGAGAGGACCCGCCGGCAGTGGATACTCGCGTACGAACGCAACCACCAACGGCGGTGGTGCCAGACCCCCACCCGTATGTTCATCGGCCTGATGCCTATGGCCTGTGCCACGTCAACGAGCATCTAGACCAGGGATGGTGCTTGCGTGGTCCGCCTCACCGCTAGCACCACCGCGCGTCAAACTCGATGTAGAGCAGGGGACGGGCTGATCCTCGACACGGTAGTGCGGGGGAGGCGTGAGGTCAGGCGGCTCTTCTATCTGAGCTTCCCGGCGGTGGGGGCTGGAAGATAGGGTTCACGCGGAGGCGCGGAGGAGGGGGAGGGCGCGGAGAGGCCGCGAGTCCAGTTCAGCGAATTTCGCGTATTTCCGGACGAGAAATTGCGCTAAACGTGCAGCATGGGCAGCCGGGGCGAAAAGCTGCTGAGCCGCATGCGCGCCAATCCGCGCGACTGGCGGATCGAGGATGTGGCGAGTGCTTGTGCCGCCTTCGGCGTCGCTTGCACGCCGCCGCGGAAGGGATCACATTACAAAGTGAAGCACCCGAGCCAGGCGGAGATGCTGACCATTCCTGCGCGCCGGCCGATCAAGCCGGTCTACATCGTGGATCTGGTCAGGTTCATCGACGCCGTGGGAGAAGGCGTATGAAGCCGCAGGATTATGAGGTGGTCATCCGGCCGCTCGCGACAGATGAGGGGGGCGGCTATCTCGCGGTGGTCCCGGAGCTGCCGGGCTGCAGGTCGGACGGGGCGACGCCGCAGGAGGCGCTCGACAACGTCTACGACGCGATCGGATGCTGGATGGAGGCCGCGAAGGAGATGGGCCGGCCGGTGCCCGATCCGAAGCGGGCGGCTGCCTGAGCTTGGTGCGGGCTGATCCTCGGCGCGGTGGTACGGGGACGGCGCGAGGTGCGGCGGCTCTTCTATCTGAGCTTCCCGGCGGTGGGGGAAGGCGACTGGAGGGCGTGCTTGAGTGAAGACGACGCGTTACTTCGAGGAGCAGGTGCTGCGGAAGCGGCCCTATATAGACCGCGAGTGGTGCGCGGCCGCCATCTCCGATCCGATCCGGCGAGAAATGCAGGAGGACGGACGCATTCGGTTCTGGCGCGAGGTGACATTGGCGGGCGAAACCGAGCCGCGTGTGCTAAGGGTGGTGACGCTGGAGGACGGCGAGACGGTGCACAACGCCTTCTTCGACCGGAACTTCCGGGAGGAGCCCTCATGAAGCTGCATTATTATCCGGAGACGGACAGCCTCTACATCGAGCTGAAGGCGGGGCCAGGCAGCGAGACCCGGGAAGTCGCGCCCGGCGTCAATGCCGATTTCGCCGAGGATGGGACGATCGTCGGCCTCGACATCGACGGCGCCAGCCGGCTCGATCTGGGCACGCTGGAAACCATCGACGTGCCGCTGACCGCGCTCTAGGCGGCGGAATAGCGAACTTCCCAGGCCGCGCGGGCCATGAGA
>JAXDPC010000081.1:0-6499 GCA_034668525.1 Sphingomonadales bacterium | reverse complement strand
CCGCGTTCGGCGAGCAGCCGGGCCCGCTCCGCTCGCGCGTGCGATTTGAGCGCGCCCGAAATCTCGACCGGGCCGCCGCCGACATAGACGGCGATCCTGCCGCGGAGATCGACGCCGGCGAAATCGTCGTGGCCCGCCTCGGGAATGTGGAGACCGTAGCCGACGAAGACGAGCGGGGCGTCGATCCGCTGGGGAAGCGGCGCGCGGCGACTGACGACCAGATCCTCCGGGACGCGGAGGACGGTCTCGGCCCCTTCCGAGTCCAGGGCGACGCGTGCGGTGGCCGGATCGAGGAACTGCTCCTCGAGCTCGACCCGCTGGTAGAAGCCCTCGCTCCCGGCGGGCTCCAGGCCGAGGCGGCGAAGGCGCTCGACGACGAAAGCGGCAGCGCGGTCGTAGCCGGGCGTGCCGGCCTGACGGCCCTCCATCGCGTCCGAGGAGAGCGTGGTCACGTCGGACCACCAGGCGGCGGCGCGTTCGGCCCGCGAGAGCGGAGCGAGATTGGCGGTCGCGCATCCCGAAAGGACGAGGAAGAGCGGGAAAAGGAGACGCATGGTGCGGGTCAAACGCGCTCCGCGGCCCCGCGTTTCAAGTAGAATTCGCCGTAATAAGCGGAGAAAAAGGCGGCGGCGGGCGTGGCGACGATCGCCCCGAGCAGCCCGAAAGCGAGCGCGAAGGCCAGGGTGAAGAAAAGCAAAAGCACCGGATGCAGCTTCATCGTCGCGCCGCGGATGCGCGGCGCGACCAAATTGCCGAGCAGCTCGTTCGAGGCGAGGTAGAAGAGACCGACCCATACCGCCGTCATCGGCCCCATCGTGAGCGAGATCAGGATCGGCGGCGCCGCCATGACATAGCCGCCGATGCGCGGGATGAACTCGGCGAAGAATGCGAGCGCCGCCCAGACCAGGGCGCCCGGCACGTCCATCCAGGTGAGGAAAGCGAACACCGCGAGCGCTTCGATCAAGCCGAGGATGAGGCTCGCCTTGGTCCAGCCGATCACCGCCCGGCTCGCCCGCGAGAAGGCGCGGATGCCGGCGGGGCGGTGCTCGACCGGAAGGCTGGCCAGATAGCCCCTCAGGATCGGCAGCGGATCGAGCAAGGCGTAGAGCACGAAGCTCAGGAAGATGATGAGCAGCGCCGCGAAGGCGAGCAGCGACAGCGACACGCCCAAAGCTCCGCCAAACAGGTGCGCCGGGGACGGAACGACGCCGGTCAGCGCCGATTCGTCTGCGGCCATCAGGCCCTGCAGCTCCGGATAGCGGACGAACAGGGCCGAGACCTGGCCGTTGAAGCGCTGGATGAAATCGGGGAATTCGTTGGCGAGCCGCACGACCTGGGAGGCGACGAGAGGCGCCACCAGGGCGACCATCGCGACGACGGCCCCCACGAACAGGATGAAGGTGATCGCCGCCGCCAGCCTGCGCGGGACCCCGCGGCACACGAACCAGCGCGTCGGCGCCGACAGAGCGATGCTCACGACCAAAGCGAAGAACAGCAGCAGCACCGCCGTCATCACCTTGTAGAGGAACCAGAGCAGCACCACCGCCGCGGCGGCGCCGAAGACCAGGGCCAGATAGGCCGAGACGCGGCTCCTGAAGGCCGGGCTGGGAGGCTGGGCGGTCGCCATCGGACGGGCGTTAGCGAAACCGCCGCGGGAATGACAGAGCAGGCTGGAAACGCTAGTGAGCCGCGCGATGGACCTGACGCATCTCGGCCGCCCGTCCCCACTCCCCGCCTCGCCCGAGGAGGCGACGCTCGACTATGTGCCGAACCCGCGGCCGGGCGCGCTCTATCTGGTGCGCTTCGCCGCGCCCGAATTCACCTCGCTCTGCCCGGTCACCGGCCAGCCCGATTTCGCGCATGTCGTGATCGATTACGCGCCGGGCGAGACGATCGTCGAATCCAAGTCCCTCAAGCTTTTCCTCGGCGCCTTCCGCGATCATCGCGGCTTCCACGAGGATGTCACCGTCGGGATCGGCCAGCGGCTGGCGGAGGAGATGAAGCCGCGCTGGCTGCGGATCGGCGGCTATTGGTATCCGCGCGGCGGCATCCCGATCGACGTCTTCTGGCAGACCGGCGCGCCGCCCGAAGGCCTATGGGTGCCGGACCAGGGCGTCGCCGCCTATCGCGGGCGCGGATGAGCGACGTTCCGCCCATCGCCTTTTTCGGCGCCGGCTCGGTCGGCTGCTTCGTCGGGGGCGCCTGGCAGGCGGCCGGGCTCCCGGTCTCCTTCGTCGGCCGCGAGCGCACCAGGCAGGACGTCGACGCGCACGGCATGACGCTCACCGACGGCGACGGCACGCGCCTCCATCTCCCGCCCGGATCGGTCGCCTTCCACACCTCTCCCAAGGCGCTCGCCGACGCCGGCGTGATCGCGCTCGCGGTGAAGAGCTACGATACCGAAGCGGCGGCGAAGGACATCGCGAAGCACGGCCGCAAGGGCGCGACCGTGATCAGCTTCCAGAACGGAGTCTCGAACGTCGCGCGGCTGAAGGCGCTGCTGCCGGGCTTCGACATCGTCCAGGGCATGGTCCCCTACAACGTCGCCTATCTGGGCAGCGGCCGCTGGCACAAGGGCGTCGCCGGCGAGCTGGTCGCCGAGGCGCGGCCCGTGACCGAGGCGATCGCGGCGCGGCTCGGCCGGCGCGTGGGGCAGCTGCGCACCGTCAGCGACGTCGAAGGCCTCGCCTGGGGCAAGCTGCTGATCAACCTCAACAATGCGGTCAACGCTTTGTCCGGAAAGAGCCTGCTCGAGCAGCTCTCCGACCGCGGCTATCGCCGCATCGTCGCCGCCTCGATGGTCGAGACGCTCGCCATCCTCGGCGAAGCCGGCATCAAGCCGGCGAAGCTCGGCCCGATCCCGCCGGATCTGCTCCCCTATGCGATCGGCGCGCCGGACCTGCTCTTCCGCAACACCATCCTCAAGGCCCAGCGCATCGATCCCCACGCCCGCTCGTCCATGGCCGACGACATCGCCGCCGGCCGCCGCACCGAGATCGACTATCTGAACGGCGAGGTGGTGAAGCTGGCGCGGACGGTGAGGATGCGCGCGCCGGTCAACGAAGCGATCGTCAGCCTGGTCAAGCAGGCGGAGGCCGGCGTCGAGAGGAAATGGAGCGCTGCGGAGCTCTCCGACATCGTGCTGGAGGGGCGCGATGCCTCCCCGGCCGGTCACTGAACCAACCGGCGGCGGGCTCGTTTCGGACGCGTCCCCCTCCGCAGAAAGGACATCCATGCGCCTGAAGCTGCTCGTATCCACCCTCGCCCTCACCTCCGCCCTCGCCGCCTGCAGCACCGCGAGCCGCGATGCAGCTCCCGCCGTCGCCCCTGCCGCCCAGGCGCAGCGCCAGATCCCGAGCCAGCTCCCGCGCGATGTCCGCCCGCTTCATTATGCGATCACCGCCGTGCCCGATGCAGCCAATCTGCGCTTCGCCGGCCGCACCGACGTCGAAATCCAGGTGCTGGAGCGTACCGACCGGATCACGCTCAACGCCGCCGATCTCACCTTCGGCGAAGTGTCGATCGGGGGCGGCCCCGGCGCGCAGCCGCTCGCCCTCAACGCGACGGACACGGACCTGGATGCCGAGCGCCAGACCGCCACCTTCCGCTTCGGCCGCCAGCTCGATCCCGGCCGCTACCGGCTGACCTTGAACTATGGCGGCATCATCAACACGCAGGCGGCCGGGCTGTTCGCGCTCGACTACGACACGCCCGAAGGCCGCAAGCGGGCCTTGTTCACCCAGTTCGAGGCGCCGGACGCGCGCCGCTTCTTCCCCTCCTGGGACGAGCCGCAGTTCCGCACCCCCTACGACCTTCGCGTCGTCGTCCCGGCCGGCCAGAACGTGGTCTCGAACATGCCCGAGGCGGGACGCGAGGCGCGGCCGGACGGCACCTCGCTGGTCACGTTCCGGACGACGCCGCCGATGTCGAGCTACCTGCTGTTCCTCGCGGTCGGCGAGTTCGACCGGATCACCACCGCCGCCGCCGGCACCGAGATCGGCGTCGTCAGCCGCCGCGGCTCGGGCGAGCAGGGCCGCTACGCGCTCGAGGCCAGCGCCCGGATCGTGCCCTGGTACAACGATTATTTCGCCACCCCCTATCCGCTGCCCAAGCTCGACAACGTCGCCGGTCCCGGCAGCAGCCAGTTCTTCGGCGCGATGGAGAATTGGGGCGCGATCTTCTCCTTCGAATCGATCCTGCTGGTCGATCCGGCGATCACCAGCGAGGCGCGGCGCCAGCGGATCTTCGGGGTCGCCGCCCACGAGATCGCCCACCAATGGTTCGGCAATCTCGTCACCATGGCCTGGTGGGACGATCTCTGGCTGAACGAGGGCTTCGCCTCCTGGATGGCGACCAAGGCGATGAATGCGCTCCACCCCGAATGGGAGCCCTTGCTCACCCGGATCGACACGCGCGAGGCGGCGATGGGCCTCGATTCGCTCGCCACCACCCACCCGGTCGTGCAGCATGTCGAGACGGTCGAGCAGATCAGCCAGGCCTTCGACGACATCACCTACGAGAAAGGCGAGGCGGTGATCGCCATGCTCGAGGATTATGTCGGCGAGGACGCCTGGCGCGCCGGCGTGCGGAGCTATATCTCGCGCCACCGGCTCGGCAACACGACCAGCGAGGACCTCTGGCGCGCCGTCGAGGCGGCGGCCAACCGCCCGATCACTTCGATCGCCACCCAATTCACCACCCAGCCCGGCGTGCCCCTGATCCGCGTCGAAGAGGCGCGCTGCGTGGGCGGCCGCACCGTCGCGACCCTGCGCCAGAGCGAGTTCAGCCGCGACCGGCCGGACAAGGCGCCGCTCTCCTGGACGGTACCGGTCATCGCCTCGGCGGGCAGCACGGAGCTGCGTATGCTGGTCGACGGCGGCTCGGCCCAGGCGACGGTCCCCGGCTGCGGCCCGCTCGTCGTCAATTACGGGCAGAACGGCTATTACCGGACGCTCTACGCGGCGTCCTTGCTGGCGCGGCTGACCGAGGCCTATCCCCGCCTCCGCCCGATCGACCAGATCGGCCTGCTCGCCGACGCCTGGGCGCTCGGCCTCGCCGGCTACCAGCCCTCCTCCTCGGCGCTCGACTTGATCGACGCCGCCCCGGCCAATCCCAACACCCGCCTCGCCCTGCGCATGGCCGGAATCCTCGGCCAGGTTCACGGCTTCTATGACGGCGACCCGGCGCGCCAGGCGCTCGTCGCGCGCTTCGCCGCCGCCAAGCTCGGGCCGATCTTCCGCCGCCTCGGCTGGGCGGCCCGCCCCGGCGAAGCCGCCAACGACGCCGTCCTCCGCGCGGCCCTGATCGGCACCCTCGGCGGCATGGGCGATTCGGCGGTGGTGGCGGAGGCCAACCGGCGGTTCGCCTCGGGCGATCCCGCCGAGATCAACGGGCCGTTGCGCGAGACCATCCTCGGCATCGTCGCCGCCAACGCCACGCCGGCGACCTGGGACCGGCTGCGGGCCCAGGCCCGCGCCGAGACCAACCCTTTGCTCAAGGCCCAGCTCTACCGGCTGCTCGCGGCGTCGCGCGACGAGGCGCTGGCGCAACGCGCGCTCGATCTGGCGCTCACTCCCGAGCCGGGCGCGACCAGCAGCGCCGACATCATCTCGGGCGTGGCCGGCCGCCATCCGCAGCTCGCCTTCGATTTCGCCCTGCGCAACCGCGAGCGGGTCGAGACCCTGGTCGATGCCTCGTCGCGCTCGCGCTATTTCGCGCGCCTCGCGCAGGGCTCTTCGGACCGGGCGATGATCCAGCGCCTGCGCGAATATGCCGAGCGCCACCTGACGCCGCAGTCGCGCGGGGAAGCGGATCAGGCGATCGCCGCGATCGAGGACCGTGCCCGAGTGCGCGAGCAGCGCATTCCGGACATCACGCGCTGGCTCGACGCGCGGCGCTAGCGCGTGATCGCTTGACGCTGATCCACCCCGTCATTGCGAGCGAAGCGAAGCAATCCAGAGCGGCCCCTCCGCCCACTGGATGCGCAGGTGCGGCCTGCCCCGCAGGCCGCAGCCATGTCCGGGGGACATGGCGACCTGTGCATCTTCGTCGCTATCGCTCTCGCAATGACGGATCACTCGAGGCGATCATGCTCTAGGCAACGGGTTGCGCGCCCGCTGCCCGCGCACGCCGGTAGAGCCAGGCGAGGAGCAAGGCGAAGACGATCGTGCCCCCGATCAGCGCGAAGGTGGCGAAGTTGTCGCCGACGAGCGCGATCGCCGACGGACTGCCCGTCCCGGCGACGACGCCGGCGAAGGCGACGTTGAGCAGGCTGTCGCCGACGATCAGGCCGGTCGCCATCAGCACGCCCATGCGCTTCATCCGCTCGGGATCGGCCGCGCGCTCGGCGCGATTGTCGTAGAGCTTGCCGAGCACCGCGCCGATCACCACCGGCAGGGTCACCCCCATCGGCAGATAGATGCCGATGCCGATGGCGAGCGGCGGCAGCCGCAGCTTGCCTGCCCGTTCGAGGATGAGATCGAGGATGACCACGGCGACC
>JAXDPC010000080.1:0-18076 GCA_034668525.1 Sphingomonadales bacterium | reverse complement strand
AGGTCGAGTTCCTGATCCAGCGCCTCGCCCAGAAGGCGCGCGCGGCCGGCATCCACCTGATCATGGCGACCCAGCGGCCCTCGGTCGACGTCATCACCGGCGTCATCAAGGCGAACCTGCCGACCCGGATCAGCTTCGCCGTCACGTCCAAGATCGATTCGCGCACCATCCTCGGCGAGCAGGGCGCCGAGCAGCTGCTCGGCAAGGGCGACATGCTCTACATGCCCGGCGGCAAGCAGATCGCCCGCGTCCACGGCCCGCTCGTCACCGACGACGAGGTGCGCCGCGTCGCCGACCATTGGCGCACGCAGGGCCATCCCGACTACGTCCAGGCGGTGACCGAAGAGCCCGAGGACGGCGGCTACATGTTCGAGGGCCAGCCGGTCGGCGAGGACGATCCCGAGGCCCAGCTCTACCGCAAGGCGGTGCAGACCGTCGCCGAGAGCCAGAAGGCCTCGACCTCCTATCTGCAGCGGCAGCTGCGCGTCGGCTACAACAATGCGGCGCGCCTGATCGAGCGGATGGAGAAGGAAGGCGTCGTCAGCGCCCCCGACCATGTCGGAAGACGCGAGGTGCTGGTCGATCCGGAAGGGCGGCCGCTGAACTGACGACTCGGTCCGGCGAGCGGCCGATTCGCTCCGGCGCAAGCCGCTTGGCGGCAGCCGCGATCCGTGCGATTCGTGGCCCGCGGGGAACGGAGGCGGCAATGGATGTCGAGCGGCAGAAGCAGGAAGTCGACCGCAATTACGACGTGTTCATGCGCATGCTGGGCTCGCTCCTCGAAGAGCATCGCGACGAGCTTGCCCTAATGCGCGACGGAGAGATTGTCGGTTACTTCGATACGCCGCGCGAGGCGCTGCTCGCGGCCGCCGATCGCTTCCCCGACGGCATCTTTTCGATCCAAGAGGTCACCGACGAGCCGATCGACCTCGGCTTCTGGTCGCATGTCGCAGTCCATTGAATGGAGGCGTGAGCCGCGCCGAATCCTTCTGCCGGTCACCGTTCTCGCGCCCATTCCAATAACCCATCTGACGGGCAGCCCGGCGATGGCGCTGCTCGACACCGGATCGTCGATCAGTGGGGTCGCATCGCGGGTGGCGGAGAAGCTGGCGCTTTCCCGGCTCGGCAAACGCCTGCTGATGTCGGCGCAGGGAGAGGGGCAGGTGGAGCGTCTCGCCTTTCGCATTGGCCTGCAGGCAGACGTCGGACCTGTCGCCCCGCCCGCATTTCCCTTCGTCTTCGACGAGGTCATCGGCATCGAGCTGACCGATGCTTTCGAATTCGACGCCCTGCTCGGCATGGACATCCTTGGCCGCTGCGACTTTCAAATGAGGCGCGACGGCCATTGCCGGCTGAGCTTCGGCTAACCGTTTCGGAACCGGCGGGTTCACTGGGCATTCAAGGGGGCGACACCATATCCCCTGCAAAGCTGAACGATAGGGAAGGACTTTCCATGTTGCGTTTTCGCGCGCTCGCTCTCGCCGCGGCTCCGCTCGCCGCCGCCGCCGCGCTCGCACCGGCGCCGGTCGCCGCCCAGGCCAATAACGGCCTGGCCTTGGTCCAGGCGCACCTTCGCGCCGTAACCACCATGACCGCGAGCTTCAGCCAGACCGACCAGCGCGGCCGCACCCTCGGCGGCACTGTCAGCCTGAAGCGGCCCGGCCGGATCCGTTTCGACTACGGCCGCAGCGCCAACATGCTGATCGTCGGCGACGGTCGGGCGCTCAACTTCGTCGATTACGACGTGCGCCAGGTTTCGCGGTGGCCGATCAACGATTCGCCGCTTTCCGTCCTGCTCAACCCCAACCAGGACCTCGCCCGCTTCTCGCGGGTGACGCGCAACGACGCGCAGGTCCTGATGCTCGAGGCGCGCGACCCGCGGCGGCGCGAGTTCGGCACCATCACCATCGCCTTCGCCAAATCGGGGAGCGCGCCCGGCGGCCTCATCCTGCAGGGCTGGACCACGCTCGACGCGCAGAACAACCGCACCACCGTCAGGCTGTCCAACCAGCGTTTCAACGTGCCGGTCGCCGACAGCGCCTTCCGCTACACCGATCCGCGCCGCCGCGGCGGTCCCCGGGGCTGAGCAGACGGCCGGCGAGCCGCGGAGACATTGTTTCATTCATCCTGCCGACAGGTAGGTTTCGATAGAAAACACATTGCAATCGCGGGTCCCCAGCCTGGGTTTCCCCCTGTTCCCCGGGCCGGATCCGTGGTTGCCCTCGCGTCAAAACGCTTGGTCGGCCCCCGCTCCACGCCCCCGGAGCGGGGGTCATTCCATATGCGCCGCTCATGCCTCCACATCGACAGCGCGGTCTGCCGCCGCTAAGTCCCGGGCATGTCTCTCACGCTCAGAATTGCCTCCTGGAACATCAACTCGGTCCGCGCGCGTGCCGAGATCGTCGAGAAGTTCCTGCGCGAGGAAGCGCCGGACATTTTGTGCCTGCAGGAGACCAAGGTCGTCGATTGCGACTTCCCCGCCGACCTGTTCCGGCGCCTCGGCTACGACCATCTGATCCTCTGCGGCCAGAAGATGCACCATGGCGTGGCCATCCTCTCCAGGCTGCCGATGCGCGAGGAGACCCGGTTCGACTGGCAGGCGAACGGCGAAGCGCGCCATATCGGCGTCCGGCTCGAATGCGGGATCAGGATCGAGAACGTCTACGTGCCCGCCGGCGGCGACGTCCCCGACCGCGAGCAGAACCCGAAGTTCGGCCAGAAGCTCGATTTCATCGCGCGGATGACCCGCTGGTCGGAGGCCTGCCGCTGCCCGACCATCATGGTCGGCGACTTCAACGTCGCGCCGCTCGAATGCGACGTCTGGAGCCACAAGCAGCTTCTCACCGTCGTCAGCCACACCCCGGTCGAAGTCGAAGCGCTGACCAGGCTGCAGCGGAGCAACGATTGGGTCGATCTCGGCAGGCACTTCTTCCCGGCGCCGCAGCGGCTCCACACCTGGTGGAGCTACCGCTCCCCGGACTGGACGAAGAACGACCGCGGCCGCCGCCTCGACCATATGTGGGCGACCAGGGACGTCGCCGCGCTCGCGGTCGAGCATCATGTCCACGAACCCTGCCGCGGCTGGGCCCGCCCCTCGGACCATGTGCCGCTGGTGACCGAGTTCCGGATTTGACCGGCCGAGCCCCGGACGGAGTCGCCGCCGCGATCGAGGCCCTGCGCCGCGGCCGTCCGGTGACGATAGACGGGGCCGGCTTCCTCGCGGTCGAGACGGCCGACGCAGAGGCGCTCGCCCGCTTCGACGCATCGCGGCCCGCCGACCTGCTCATTTCCGGCCATCGCGCGGCGATCCTCAACCTCGCCAACCAGCGTGACGCGGTCCCGGCCGGGCCGGTGCGGATCGTGCGCACGTCCTGGCTCGATCGCGCGGCTGCGGCGGCGGTCGCGGACCCGGCGCTCGACCTCGACACGCCGCTCAAGGGGCCCTTCCCGACCGCGCCCCTGGAAAATCCGGCCGCAGCCGCAGCCGCGCTCACGCTGGCGCGCCTCGCCGGCCTGCTTCCGGCCCTGTTCGTGGGTGCGGGGGCTGGGGAGGCCTCGATCCCGGCGGCGGCGATCCGCGCCGCCGCCCGCTCCGAACGGCTGCGCATGGTCTCGCGGGCGAAGCTTCCCAACCGCTGGTCGGAGCAGGCGGAGGTCGTCGCCTTCCGCGCCGAGAGCGACGGTGCCGAGCATGTCGCCTTGCTCATCGGCCAGCCTTCGGGCGAGCCGCCATTGGTGCGGCTGCACAGCGAATGCCTGACCGGGGACGTGTTCGGATCGCTGAAATGCGATTGCGGGCCGCAGCTCGACGATGCGCTGGCGGCCATCGCCGCGTCGGGCTGGGGCATCCTCCTCTACCTGCGCCAGGAAGGGCGCGGCATCGGCCTCGTCAACAAGCTGCGCGCCTACGCCCTCCAGGACCAGGGCTATGACACGGTCGACGCGAACCTGCGCATAGGCTTCGGCGAGGACGAGCGCGACTATGCGGTCGCAGCGCGCATGCTGGAGAAGCTGGCCCAGGAGCGGGTGCGCCTGCTCACCAACAATCCGCGCAAGGTCGCCGGCCTCGCGGCGGAGGGGATCGCGGTGGTGGAGCAGGTGCCGCTGAAGTCCGGCGCCAACCCGCACAACGAACTCTATCTCGCGACCAAGCGCCTCAAGAGCGGCCACCAGCTTTAGGGTCGCGATGGAGGCCGAGCAGGCCGGCGACCTCCTCGAAGCTGCCGGCGACATGCTCCACGCCCAGCGCGCGCAGCCGCTCGGCGTGGCCGGGAAGGCAGTGGCGGCCGGCGCAGAGGCCGATCACGGTCGCGCCCGAAGCGAGCGCGCCCCTCACCCCCACCGGGGAATCCTCGACGATCGCGATGCGCTCGATCGGCACGCCCATCGCCTCGGCCGCGTGGTGATAGATGTCCGGCGCGGGCTTGCCGCGCGCGACATGGCGTGCGCCGCTGAAGACGAGATCGCCGAAATGGCGGCGGATGCCGAGATGGCCGAGATGGCGCTCGATCCATTCGGGCGCGCTCGACGAGGCGACCGCGCGCGGCAGGTCCGGGGGCAGCGCCTCGACGAAGGCAATGGCGCCCGCCACGGCCTCCAGCCCTTCGGCGAGCACGCGCGCATCCTCCTGTGCCCGCGCTTCGTGGAAGCTCTCGGGGAGCGGCCGCCGGATCCAGCGCTCGATCGCCGCCCGGAAGGCCGGGCCGCTGAGGCCCATGAAATGCTCCATCGCCTGCTCGGGCGTCGTCGGGTGCCCCTCGCGCGTCAGGAATTCGGCGATCTGCGCGTTGCCGGCATATTCGCTCTCGAGGAGGACGCCGTCGAAATCGAGGATCAGGCCCGCGAACTTCACCCGGTCAGGGCCTTCCACCCAGACTCAATAGGAAAGCCGCGACAAGGACCGTGACCAGCATGGCGGCGGCGCCCAGGATGAGGATGAGGCGGAAGAGCGGCCACGGCGATGCGGCCGTGACGGGAAAGTCGGCGGCCTTGTAGACCCGGTGCCAGCCGCCTTTGCCGCAGGCTGGGCAGCGCAGATAGTTTCGCGGTTTGCCCGCCGCCTTGTAGCGGACGCCCCCCAGGTCCCAGATCGAGCGGACATGAGCGCAATGCGGGCATTCGACCAGCCACGCGCGCGAGTGGGCCTCCATCGCGGCCGCCGTCTCGGCAGCGACGAGCCCGGTGAACAAGCGCTGGGTGAAGCTGCGCTCTTGTCTAGCCACCGTTCCCTCCTCGCGCGCCGAACAAGGCGGTGCCGACGCGGACATGGGTGGCGCCGATGGTCACCGCGGTCTCGTAATCGGCCGACATGCCCATGCTGAGACCCGCGAGGCCGTGACGGCGCGCGAGCTTGGCGAGCAGGGCGAAATAGGGGGCGGGCTCCACGTCCAGCGGAGGGATGGCCATCAGCCCGGCGACCGGCAGCCCGGCGGCGTGCGCCTCCTCCAGCAAAGCGGGCAGCGCGGCGGGCGCGCAGCCGCCTTTCTGCGGTTCCTCCCCCAGATTGACCTGGAGGAAGCAGTCGGGGCGGCGCTCGACTTTGTCCATCGCGGCGGCGATGGCGGCGACCAGCGACGGACGGTCGACCGAGTGGATGGCATCGAACAAGGCGACGGCGTCCTCGGCCTTGTTGGACTGGAGCCGCCCGATCAGGTGCAGCCGGACGTCGGGCGCCTCGGCCCTGAGCGCCGGCCATTTGGCCTCGGCCTCCTGCACCCGGTTCTCGCCGAAGTCGCGCTGCCCTGCGGCGATGAGCGGCCGGATCGCGTCGGCGTCATGGGTCTTGGAGACGGCGATCAGAATCACCTCCTCCGGCCGCCGCCGGGCGAGCGCCGCCGCCCGCGCGATTCCGGCCCGAACCGTTTCCAGCCTTTGCGCTGCATCGCTCATCGCGGCTGCTATAGGAACGGCCATGACCCCCCGCCAGCCTCTCCCGCGCCGATGGCTGATGACCGACGAGCGGCTCGGCGACCGCCTGTTCGAAGCGATCGGGCGGCTGCCGGATGACGGCGGCATCGTCTTCCGCCACTATCGGACGGCCGATCGGCGCGCGCTGTTCGATCGCGTCGTGGAAGCGGCGCGGGAGCGGGGAATCCTCGCCCTCCTCGCCGGGCCTGCCGAAGAGGCGGAGGCCTGGGGCGCCGACGGCAGCCACGGCCGCGGGCCCGGCGCGGGGCTGAGGACGGCACCGGCCCACGACCTCGCCGAAATCCGCGCCGCTGAGGCTGCGGGGGCGGCGGCGCTGTTCCTGTCGCCGGTCTTCGCGACCCGCAGTCATCCGGATGCGGCGGCGCTGGGATCCGAGCGCTTCGCTCGGCTCGCGGCGCAGACCCGGCTGCCCGTGATCGCGCTCGGCGGGATGGACGAGACAAGGGTCGCGGCTCTCGAGGGCGCCTATGGCTGGGCCGGCGTCGATGCATGGCTGAGCGGTTAAGCCCCTCCCCTTGAGGGGGAGGGGTTTGGGGAGGGGTGGAGTCTCCGAAGAGGGCTGGACGCGGGAACCGCCCTCCTCCGCCCAAATGACTAGTCCACCCCCAAACCCTCCCCCCTCAAGGGGAGGGAGTGACGCTCCGGCCTTCCAGTCCCTCAGAAGCGGAAGGCGGTGCCGATATAGACGGCCTGGCTGTCGCGGCGCTGGTCGGCGGCGAGCGGCTCGATGCGGTCGCGGGCGATCCGGTAGCGGACGCCGCCGGTCACGTCGAGATTGCGGGCGATCGAATAGGATCCGCCGACGTCGACGGCATAGGCCTGATCGTCGGTGACGATGCGCTGGCGGCCCTCGGTCTGCTCGGCCGAGGCCTGAATGCGGGCGGTGATCCGCTGGTTGGCGCGGTAGCTCATCCCGACCTGGGCCGAGGCGCGGCGGCCGGAAATGACGCCGTCGTGGCTCTCGGCGACGTCGCCGGAGATGGCGAAGCGGCGCCAGCCGACCGAGGCGCCGAGATTGTAGGAGGTCGGCGTGATCGCGGTGACCGGGGTGGCCGAGGCGGTCTGGACGCCGGCCATGCCTTGCGGCGCTGCCGCCCGAGCGCGCACGGCCACCCGCAGGGGCTGGCGGCGATCGGCCGCGGCCGAGGTCGGGGTGATGCGGAAGCTGCCGGCGCCGTTGCCGCGCCGGGCGAGCGCCGCCGCCAGCCGCGGATCGGCGACGGCGGGGGTGAAGCTGCCGGCCGGGCCGGCGCGAAGCGAAGCCGCCCGCTGGGCCTTGGCGCGATCGGACTGGGCGGATGCCGGGGACAAGAGCAGCAGCGACGCCGCGACCAGCGCAGCGCCTCCAAAGGCCGCCATTCCCCCGAACCTCTTCACGGACTCGTCTCCCGTACCCAGCGGCATGTAGACCTCCCCCTTGGCCTTGCCTAGCGCGGCGGGCCAGGCGGACGGGCGAATCGTCCCGACATGTTGCATCTTTTCCACATGCGCCGTCGGCCGCATGCCCCGGTCCCTCTCCGCCGCGCGCGAATCCGTCCGGAGAGACGGCTTGCCGCCCGCGCGGCTCCCTCTATAACGGCGGACGAAGCGTTCAGTTTCTAAGGACACCGACATGGCCCGCCTTCTTCCCCTCGCCCTCGCCGGCGCCGTCGCGCTCGGCGGCTGCCAGTGGATCCAGAACGACATCAGCCGAACCCTCGGAGGCGGTTCGGAAGATCGCGGCCGCGCCGCCGACATCGCCGCCAGCCGCGTCACGACGATCGGGGTCAACGCCTATCTCTGGCAGGCGGCGCTCGACACATTGTCCTTCGCGCCCCTCACCCAGGCCGATTCGAACGGCGGCGTCATCGTCACCGACTGGTACGCCAATCCGAGCTCGCCCAACGAGCGGGTCAAGGTGACCGTCACCATCCTCGACGCCGACCTGCGCGCCGACGCCCTGCGCGTCGCCGCCTCGCGCCAGACGCTGCAGAACGGCCAGTGGCTGGAGGCGCCGGTGACCGCGGCCACCGTGCAACGGCTCGAGGAGATCATCCTCACCCGCGCCCGCGACCTGCGCCGGGCGGCCAGCATCCGCTGACCCTCTTACCTGAAGGCCCGAGATGCGCTTCAACCCGCTGACGGCCGATGCGCACTGGCAGAAGGTCTGGGAGGAGCGCGGCTCGTTCCGCGCCTCGGACGAGCGCGGCGGGCGGCCCAAGGCCTATATCCTGGAGATGTTCCCTTATCCTTCGGGGCGCATCCATATGGGCCACGTCCGCAACTACACGATGGGCGACGTGCTCGCCCGCTACCGGCGGATGAACGGCTTCGAGGTGCTCCACCCGATGGGCTGGGACGCATTCGGGATGCCGGCCGAGAATGCAGCGATGGAGAAGAAGGTCCATCCCGGCGAATGGACCCGGCGCAACATCGGAACGATGCGCAGCCAGATGAAGCGGCTCGGCTTCGCGCTCGACTGGAGCCGCGAGCTCGCCACCTGCGATCCCGATTATTACGGCCACGAGCAGGCGCTGTTCCTCGACCTCTACGAAGCGGGGCTGGTCTACCGCAAGCAGAGCGAGGTGAACTGGGATCCGGTCGACATGACCGTGCTCGCCAACGAGCAGGTGATCGACGGCCGCGGCTGGCGCTCGGGGGCCCCGGTCGAGCGGCGCAAGCTCAGCCAGTGGTTCCTCAAGATCACCGATTTCGCGGAGGAGCTGCTCGACGGGCTCGATACGCTCGATCGCTGGCCGGACAAGGTGCGGCTGATGCAGGAGAACTGGATCGGCAAGAGCCGCGGCATGCGCTTTCGCTTCGCCCTGGCCGAGCCGGTCGCGGGGCACGAATCGCTGGAGGTGTTCACCACCCGGCCGGACACGATCTTCGGCGCGAGCTTCGCCGCCGTCGCTCCCGACCACCCGATCGCCCTCGCTCTGGCGGAGGGGAATGAGGCGCTCGCCGCCTTCATCGCCGAGTGCAAGCAGGGCGGGACGACCGCCGCCGAGCTCGAGACCGCGGAGAAGAAGGGCTTCGACACCGGGGCCCGCGTCGTCCATCCGCTCGACGCCGCGTGGACACTGCCGCTCTACGTCGCGAACTTCGTGCTGATGGATTACGGCACCGGCGCCATTTTCGGCGCGCCGGGCCAGGACCAGCGCGACCTCGAATTCGCCCGCAAATACGGCCTTCCGGTGCCGCGCGTCGTCGCGCCCACGATCGAGGAGGCCGCCGATCCGGTCGGCGACGAAGCCTATACGGGCCCCGGGATCATCGTGAACTCGCGCTTCCTCGACGGCATGGACGTCGAGACGGCGATCGCCGAAGTCATCCGCCGCGCCGAGGCGGAAGGCTGGGGCCAGGGCACGATCGTGTGGCGCCTGAGGGACTGGGGCGTGTCGCGCCAGCGTTACTGGGGGGCGCCGATCCCGATCGTCCATTGCGCGGCCTGCGGGCCGGTCCCGGTCCCCCGCGATCAGCTGCCGGTGGTGCTGCCCGAAGATGTCAGCTTCGCGCTTCCCGGCAACCCGCTCGAGCGGCACACGGGCTGGCGCGACGTCCCCTGCCCGCAATGCCAGGGCCCGGCCCGGCGCGAGACCGACACGCTCGACACCTTCGTCGACAGCAGCTGGTACTTCATCCGCTTCGCCAGCCAGCCGGCCGGCGCGCCGTTCGACAAGGCCGAGGCCGAGCGCTGGCTGCCGATCGACCAATATATCGGGGGAGTCGAGCATGCGATCCTCCACTTGCTCTACGCCCGCTTCTGGACCCGGGCGCTGAAGCGGATCGGCCGGCTCGACGTCGCCGAGCCGTTCAAGGGCCTCTTCACCCAGGGCATGGTCACCCACCTCACCTTCCAGGACGAGGCGGGCCGCTGGCTCACGCCCGAGGAGGCCGCCGCGCATCCGGGGCCGGTCCGCACCGGCCGGGTCGAGAAGATGTCCAAATCGAAGAAGAACACGGTCGATCCCGAGCCGATCGTCGATCAGTACGGCGCCGATGCCGTGCGCTGGTTCATGCTCTCGGACAGCCCGCCCGAGCGCGACCTCGAATGGTCCGAGGCCGGCATCCAGGGGAGCTGGCGCTTCGTCCAGCGCCTGTGGCGGCTCGCCGCGGAGGAAGCGGAGCGGGGCGGCTCGACATGGCTCGGCGGCGGCGAGGGATCTTCCGAGGAAAAAGCGCTCGATCGCAAGCTCCACCAGACCATCGCCGCGGTCGGGGCCAACATCGAGTCGCTGGCCTTCAACAAGGCGGTCGCCAATCTGTACGAGCTCGCCACCGCGATCGAGAAGGCGCCGCCGTCCTCGTCGCGGAGCAAGGCGGTGCGCGCTTTGGTCGTCCTCGCGGCGCCGATGGTGCCGCATCTCGCCGAGGAGGCCTGGGCGGCGCTCGGCGGCGAGGGGCTGGCCGCCGATGCCGCCTGGCCAGAAGCGGATCCGGCCTTGCTGGTCGCGGACGAGGTGACCATCGCGGTCCAGGTCAACGGCAAGCTGCGCGACACCCTGACCGCGCCCAAGGGCGCCCCGCGCGAGGCGCTCGAGGAGATGGCGCTCGCCTCGGAGAAGGTCGTCCGCAGCCTCGAAGGAAAGACTCCGCGCAAGGTGATCGTCGTCCCCGACCGTCTCGTGAATCTGGTCGCATGAGGGACGCGCTCGTCGTCGCCGCCGCTTTGGCCCTCTCCGCCTGCGGGCTGCGGCCGCTCTACCAGAACGGAGGCGCCGGCCCGGTGGTCCAGTCGCTGCGTTCGGTCGAGGTCGGCCCGATCGGCGGGCGCGCCGGCTGGCTGGTGCGGACCGCTTTGGTCGACCGGCTGCGGCGCCAGGAAGGGCGAGCGCCCCGCTACCGGCTCGAGGTCGAGCTCGACGACCGCATCACCGGCTTCGGCATCCGCTCCGACGACGCGATCACCCGCGAGCGGCGGACGCTGCGCGCGCGCTACCGGCTGGTCGACGCGAGCATGGGCACGGTGCTGGTCGACGCCACCGCCGGCTCGGACGCAGGGATCGACGTGGTGAGCTCCGATTACGCCACCGTGGCCGCCGAGCAGACGGCGCTGGAGCGGTTGAGCCGCGACATCGCCGACCAGATCGTCAGCCGCCTCGCTCTCTACGTCGCGCGGACCGGTGGCGCCCGGTGAAGGCGAACCGGCCGCAGCTCGAGCGCGCTCTCAAATCGCCCGCCGAGACTCGCTTCTTCCTCTTTCACGGCCCCGACGATTCGGGGAGCCGGGCGCTCGTCGAGGCGCTCGCCGGCGCGGCGGGAAGCGGGGCCGAGCGCATCGACCTCGCCGGTTCCGACCTGCGCCAGGATCCGGCGCGGCTGGCGGACGAAGCGGCTTCCATCTCGCTGTTCGGCGGGGCGCGCTACATCGTCGTCGAGCCGGCCGGGGATGAGGTCGTGCCCGCCCTCGAGGCGCTGATCGAGTCGCCCCGGGCGGGCAATCCGGTCGCGCTGGTGGCGGGGGCGCTGAAACCGGGCTCGAAGCTGCTCAAGCTGGCTCTGGCCGAGCCCTCGGCGCTCGCTTTCGCCAGCTACGTTCCCGAAGGCCGGGACGCCGACCGGCTGGTCGCCGACATGGCGCGCGCCGAGGGGCTGATCGTGCGGCCCGACCTTGCCCGCCGCCTGGGCGAAAGCTGCGCCGGCAACCGCGCGCTGATCGGCCAGGAGCTGAAGAAGCTCGCTCTCTACGCCGACGCGTCGCCCGAAGCGCCGCGCCCGCTCGACCATGACGCGCTCGACGCGGTCGGCGCGGCCAGCGAGGAAGGCGACCTGTCGCGGCTGGTCGACAGCGTGGGCTCGGGGAACAGCGCCTTGCTGCAGGCCGAATTGCTGCGCCTCAGGAGCGAGGGGATCGAGGGAATCCCGTTGATCCGCGCGGTGCTGCGCCGGATGATGCTGCTGACGCGGCTTCGCGCCGAGGTCGAGGCGGGCAATGCGGTCGGCGCCGTCATGGCGTCACCGGCGGCCAAGTCCATCTTCTGGAAGGAAAAAGATGCCGTCGCGGGGCAGCTCGGCCGCTGGCGCGCGGACCTGCTCGCCCGCACCGTCAGCCGCCTGGTGGAGGCGGAGCGGCAGATCAAGGCCTCGGGCGGGCTGGGCCCGCTGGCGGCCGACGAGGAGCTGTTCGCCATCTGCCGCCAGGCCGCGCGGCTGCGTTAGGGGGACGAAGGGGACAGTTACTTCCCTCGATGACCTCAGCAAATCCGCGCAGGCGGGCGGGGGAAGTAACTGTTCCCCCTGCTCCGACCGCCGCGGCCTGGGGACAGTGACTTCCCTCAAGGGCATCAGCAGGTCCGCGCAGGCTGGGGCGGGAAGTAACTGTCCCCCCTTACCCCCTAGATCTTCTCGCCGCTCAGGCGCTGGCAGATCATGTCGAGCTGGTCGAGGGTCGAGTAGCCGAGCGCGACGGTGCCGCCGCCGGGGGCGTGCCGGATCGTGACCTTGAGGCCGAGCATGTCGCCCAGCTGCCGCTCGAGCGCGGCGACGTCGGCGTCGGCGCCCTTATATTCCATCGGCCCGAGCCGGAGTTGGCGGGGCTTGCCGCCGCGGACCATTTTCTCGGTCTCGCGCACCGACAGGCCGCGCTTCACCACCTCCTCGGCGAGCGCCTCCGGATCCGCGGCGGGGATCAGCGCGCGGGCATGGCCCATGCTGAGCTGGCCGGAGCCCACCAGATCCTGGACCCCTTGGGGAAGATCAAGCAATCTCAATAGGTTAGCGACATGGCTGCGCGACTTGTGGACGAGCTTGCCGAGCGCCTCCTGGGTATGGCCGTAATCCTCGACCAGCCTCTTGTAGCCCTGCGCCTCCTCGATCGCGTTGAGGTCCCGGCGCTGGATATTCTCGATCAGCGCCACCTCGAGCGTCTCGGCGTCGTCGAAGTCGCGGACGATGGCCGGGATTTCGTGGAGGCGCGCTTTCTGCGCCGCCCGCCACCGCCGCTCGCCGGCGACGATCTGGAAGCGTCCGTCATGCGGCCGAACCACGATCGGTTGGATCACGCCCCGCGCGCGGATCGAGTCGGCGAGCTCGGCCAGCGCCTCCTCGTCGAACGTCCGCCGCGGCTGCGCGAGATTGGGCTCGATGCTTGCCACCGGGATCGACTGGACGCCGCCGCGCTGGGCGGCGCTCCCTGCCGCGCCCTCCACCGGCTGCTCCTGCGCAACCTCGCCGAGCAGGGAGGAAAGGCCGCGGCCGAGCCCGGAGGGGCGCCGGCGGTGGGGGGTCTCGTCGCTCATGCCGCTTCCGCCCGCGCCGGCAGCCGTGCGATCAGCTCGCGCGCCAGCGCCATATAGGCTTCCGAACCGAGGCAGCGATGGTCGTAGATCAAGGCGGGTATGCCGTGGCTCGGCGCTTCGGACAGGCGCACGTTGCGCGGGATCACCGTCTCGAACACGACCTTGCCGAGGCAGGCGCGGACGTCGTCGGCGACCTGGGTCGAGAGGCGGTTGCGCTTGTCGAACATGGTCAGGGCGACGCCCAGGATCGAGAGCTGCGGATTGAAGCGGACGCGGATCCGCTCGATCGTCTGGAGGAGCTGGCTGAGCCCCTCGAGGGCGAAGAATTCGGTCTGAAGAGGCACCAGGATCTGGCGCGCAGCGACCAGGGCGTTGACCGTGAGCAGGCCGAGCGAGGGCGGGCAATCGGTCAGGCAGATGTCCCAGCGGCCGGGCGGAACCGCGTTGAGCGCATCGTCGAGAAGGTGAGTTCTTCGTTCAAAATCAATGAGTTCAATCTCAGCACCGGAGAGATCGACGGTGGCCGGGACGATGTCGAGGCGCGGCACCCGGGTCGCCACGACCGCCTCGTCGAGGCTGCACTGGCCGGTCAGCAGCTCGTAGCTCGACCGGTGCCTCTGCGCGAGGCCCACGCCGAGGCCGGTGGAGGCGTTTCCCTGCGGATCGAGGTCGAGCAGCAGCACCTTCCAGCCGGTGGCGGCCAGCGCGGTGGCGACATTGATCGCGGTCGTGGTCTTGCCGACCCCGCCTTTCTGATTGGCGACTGCGATCCGGATCACGCGCGCTTCCTCTTGACGCCTTCGGCCACGATGATTCCGGCTTGGGGATCGGTGGCGCTCGGCTCGATGCGGAAGTCACCCTGCCACGAAGAACCGACCGCTTCCAGTTCCGCGCGCGCGTTTCGGCCTTTGGGGAGGATCCAGCGCGTCTTTGCTGTGGAAAAGCGTGTGCCCAGCTCGAGCAGCTTCGGCAGCGGCGCGAAGGCGCGCGCGCTGATCACGTCGAACGGGCGTGGCGCGACCCGCTCGACCCGGGCGTTGATCACCTCGACCTGATCGGCGACGCCGAGCAGCAAGGCCGACCGGCGCAGAAAATCGGCCCGCAGCCTGCGCCCCTCGACCAAAGTGACGCGGCCATTGTGCAGCGCAGCGACTATCAGGCCGGGGAAGCCCGCCCCGGTCCCGAGATCAACCCAGCTCCCTCTCGGGGGTGCAAGGGCCACGAGTTGTATCGAATCCGCGACGTGGCGTGGCCAGAAGTCGTCTAGACTGCCTCGTGAAACTAGGTTGTGGCGTAGATTCTCCTCGCGAAGCAGCGCCTCGAAGGCGTCGAAGCGCTCCATTGTTTCACGTGGAACATCGAAGCTTGTCCGGACCGTCTCCCGTGGTGTCGACTCGTCCCTCACGCCACAACTCGCCTGCGCGCATGCACCAGTATCGCGCTCAACGCAGCGGGCGTTATCCCGCGGAGTCGCGACGCCTCGCCGAGGGTCGCTGGCCCGGCACGCGACAGGCGCTCCACCATCTCGGTTGAAAGACCCGGGATGCGGGCGAAATCCAGATCTTCGGGAATGCGAACCGCGTCATCCGCCCGCAGCCGAAGGAGCTCGGCCTGCTGTCGTTCGACATACGGGGCGTAGCGGTGGTCCTGGCCGGCCTCGTCCAGGAGGCGGCGGGTCCGCTCGCGCAGGTGCGGGACCAGGCGGCGGAGAGCGTCGCCGTTCAGTTCCGGGAAGCGAAGCCACTCGGCAAGCGTCCTTGGCGGGCCCTCGTCGCGGACCGGAACCGCAGCTTCGCGGAGCTGGCGTGGAGAGTGAGGGACGGCGAGGGCGGCTTCGATCAGGGCCCGCTCCCTCTCGTCCGCCTCAAAATGCCTGCGCCGCTCGATCGAGGCGCAGCCGATCGCGAGCGCGCGCGGCGTAAGACGCCGCTCGGCATTGTCGGCGCGCAGCCGAAGCCGGTATTCCGCGCGCGCCGTGAGCATCCGATAGGGTTCGGTGACGCCGTGCAAGACCAGGTCGTCGACCATGACGCCGATATAGGAATCGGCACGGTCCAGGATCAGCGGCGGCTTTCCCGCTGCCCGGGCGGCGGCGTTGATGCCGGCAACCAGGCCTTGCGCCGCCGCTTCCTCATAGCCAGTCGTGCCGTTGATCTGGCCGGCGAGATAGAGACCGGGGACGTCGCGTACCGCAAGGGTCGCATCGAGGATGCGCGGGTCGACATGGTCGTACTCGACCGCATAGCCGGGCTGCAGGATCTCCGCGCGCTCGAGCCCGGGCATGGACCGGACCATCGCCAGCTGCACGTCCTCCGGAAGCGAAGTGGATATGCCGTTCGGATAGACGGTCGCATCGTCGAGCCCTTCCGGCTCGAGGAAGATCTGGTGGCCGTCGCGGTCGCCGAATCGGTGGACCTTGTCCTCGATCGACGGACAGTAGCGCGGTCCGACGCCGCTGATCTCGCCGGCGAACAGAGGCGAGCGGTCGAGCGCGCCGCGGATGATCCCGTGCGTCCGCGCGTTGGTCCGGGTGATCGCGCAGAAAAGCTGCGGCGCCGGCCGCGCGCCGCTCATCGGCGACATCGTCCAGCCGTCGTCGTCCGATTCCTGCCTTTCGAGCGAGGACCAGTCGATGGTGCGGCCGTCCAGCCGGGGCGGCGTGCCGGTCTTGAGCCGCGCCAAGGGCAGGTCCAGGCCGCGAAGCTGGCCGGCCAGCCTGGTTGCCGGGCGCTCGCCGATCCTCCCGCCGGCGCAGCTCGTCATGCCGAAGTGGAGCTTGCCGCCGAGGAAGGTCCCGGTAGCGAGCACGACCGCCTTCGCGGCGAAGGGCCGGCCGTTCACCTCGACCCCCGTCACGCGGCGGCCGTCGAGGATGAGCGACTCCGCTTCGCCCTCGATCACGTTCAAGCCGCGCTGCGCGGCGACCATCTGCTGGACGGCGGCCTTGAACCTCTTGCGGTCCGCCTGGACGCGGGGGCCGCGCACCGCCGCCCCTTTGCTCGCATTGAGCATCCGGTAATGGATCGCCGCCCAGTCCGCGGCGCGCGCGATGATGCCGTCGAACGCATCGACCTCGCGGACCAGATGACCCTTGCCGAGACCCCCTATGGCGGGGTTACACGACATCGCTCCGATCTGCTCTCCAGCGAAGGTGACGAGCGCGACCGAGGCGCCCATGCGGGCCGCGGCGGCCGCCGCCTCCACGCCGGCATGGCCGCCGCCGACGACCAGGATATCGAAGCTGTCGTTCACACTCGCCATCTATGGGTTTGTTCCACGTGGAACAACTTACTTCCCGATACAGAAGCGCCCGAACAGGGCGTCGAGCATCTCCTCCACTCCGGCCCGCCCGGTGACGCGGTCGAGCGCCACGCGCGCGCGACGGAGCCCCTCCGCAGCGATGAGCGGATCCTGCGCGCTCGCGGCCTCCGACAGCGCGAGCCTGCACTCGGCCAACAGAACACGGTGACGAGCGTTCAGCGCCAGCTCCCCTTCGCGCGGAAGCATCTCGCGTGCGCGCGACACGAGGAGCAGCGCCAGCTCGGAAAGCCCCTCGCCCGTGACGGCCGACACGGCGATGTCCACGTCGGGCGGCGGCGGCGCAAGGTCGGCCTTCGGGTGGACGCGCACGGCGCCGGGGGGCGCCTCGGCTGGAGCGCCAAGCCAGACGATGACATCGGCCCCGTCCATGGCGGCGCGGGCGCGCGCCACGCCGATGGTCTCGATGACGTCATGGCTGTCGCGAAGGCCCGCAGTGTCGGTCAGCAGGAGGGGAATGCCGGCAATCGCGACGGGCGCCTCGACAAGATCCCGCGTCGTGCCCGGCACAGCCGAGGTGATGGCCGCCTCCCTCTGTACTAATGCATTGAGAAGGCTGGATTTTCCTGCGTTCGGGGGGCCGGCTATGGTGACCCGGACGCCGTCGCGGAGCCGCTCGGCGGACGGCCGCGCCAGCATCTCCTCCATCTCCGCTGCCGCCGCCCCGGCCCCGACGCGCCAACGCCCTGCGGCAGATTCGCCAACATCCACCTCGTCGGCAAAGTCGAGCGACGCCTCTACTTCGGCCGCCAGGCCGAGGATCCCCTCCCGCCACGCCTCGACCTGCCGGCTGAGCGCGCCGCCGGCCATCGCATGAGCGGCGCGGCGCTGCGCCTCGGTCTCGGCGCTCAGCAAATCGGCCAGGCCCTCGGCTTCGGCCAGGTCGATGCGGCCGTTGAGGAAGGCACGGCGGGTGAACTCGCCGGGCTCGGCCTCGCGCAGCCCCTCCAGCCCCCCCAGCGCGCCCAGGACCGCCGCGACGACGGCGCGGCCGCCGTGGAGGTGCAGCTCGGCGACATCCTCGCCGGTGGCGCTCTCCGGGCCGGGAAAGCGCAAGGCGAGGGCGCGGTCGATCTCCTCCCCGCCGCGCCGGACCTTGACCAGGGTTGCGCGCCGCGGCGGGGGCAGCGTTCCGGTCAGCGCCTCGACCGCGCGATCGGCGGCGGGGCCGCTGATCCGGACGAGTGCGATCGCGGCGGGCGGCGCGCCCGAGGACAGAGCGTAGATGGTATCGCTCACCGCGCGCCCGTCTTCATCCCCTCGAGCATCTGGCGCCACATCGAGAGGCCGGCCTCGCTCATCGGGCCCCAGCTCTTCATCAGCTCACCGACCGCCTCCGGCGTCACGCCCTCGCTCATCGCCCTCGTCATCTTCTCGACATAGGCGTCGTGGACCGGGCTGAGATCGGGGAGGCCGAGGAAGCGCCGCGCCTCCTCCGGCGTGCAGTCGACGTCGACCGTGACTTTCATGATCCTCACCTCTTTGTCCGTTGCGGGCCCGACGCGGTCTATGTGAAAGGGAGCCGCGCGCGCAACAAGGAGAGAGCCCGATGGCCAGCATCCGAATCGAGACTCTCGATCATGACGGAAGCTTCGACGCTTATGCCGCGG
>JAXDPC010000079.1:0-11499 GCA_034668525.1 Sphingomonadales bacterium | reverse complement strand
GCCGAATAAGTCTTACAATTCGCTTGTCACCCCTCCGGAGGCTCAGATATAGCTCCCGCCGACCAGAGCCCCACAAGGGGCCGGTCGCCAAATGCGCTCAGGGGGAGGCCACGCATGCGCCTGAAATCCGTCATTCTCGGGACCACTTCGTTCGCGGCTCTCGCGCTTGCGGCTTCGCCCGCAGCGGCGCAGCCGGGCCAGGCCGGACAGCCTGCGGAGAATGCGGAGGCGCAGGAATCGCCGGCCGATCCCACCGCGACTGCGGAAGCTCCCGAAGACGAGGCGATCGTCGTCACCGGCCTCAGGCAGAGCCTGCGCTCCGCGCAGAACATCAAGCGCAACTCCGACCAGATCGTCGACTCGGTCGTCGCCGAGGACATCGGCAAGCTGCCGGACATCACCGTCTCCGACACCGCCGCGCGCATTCCCGGCATCCAGGTCGAGCGCACCGGCGGCGAAGCGAGCCGCGTGCTGCTCCGCGGCCTCGATCGCAGCTATTACACGACGACGTACAATGGTCGCGAGATCTTCACTGCCGAGACTCGCTCGGTCGCTCTCCAAGACTTCCCCGCGGGTGCCATTTCGGCGGTCGAGGCCTTCAAGACCTCCACGGCAAACCTGGTCGAGCCGGGCCTTTCCGGCCTGATCAACGTCCGTTCGCGCCGGCCCTTCGATTTCCGCGACGGCGAGATCGCTGGTTCGGTGTGGGCCAACTATCCGAGGCAGTCGCGCGACTTCTCGCCCAACTTCCAGCTGCTGCTGACGGACCGGTGGAACGCCGGCGGGGGCGAGATCGGCGCGCTGATCAACTTCTCTTACACCCGCATGCATTATCAGGACTCTATCCGTCGCCACGCCTTCTTCATCGCGGACAATCTTGGCGGTCCCGCTGGCGGCCGCTCACCCGACTGGCCGGAGATTCACAATGCGGAAGCCGATCGCTGGCGGCCTTCCATCAACGGGGCGCTGCAATGGCGTCCGAATGCCGCCGTCGAACTCTATGTCGAGGGTCTTTGGCAGGGCTATCGGGAGGAAAGCACCGATCGAATGTGGCAAGTGCCACTTTGGGGTGGCTCCAGTTATTCGAACCTCGTCGTCGAAAACGGCCAGGTGATCAGCGGGACTGTCACCAACCCCGGCAGCTGCTGCAACGGCGACTATCAGACGCAGGGCTTCCAAGGGGCAACTAAGCGCAATACGAACACGTATCAGTTCGCTGTCGGCGGGCGGTGGGACGCGTCCGACAATCTCCGCATCAGCGCCGACCTGGCGCGTACGGACAGTACTTTCAGGCTTCGCGCTGAAAGCGTCGACTACGGGGTCAACAACGAGAATTTCACCCTGAACTGGTTTACCGGCCGGCCCGGCGGCGACGGTCCCACCCTGGAGATCGTCGGTCTCGATTTCGAGAATCCCGCCAATTACAATTACCGCGGATTCTTCGAGCGCTACCTCGTAGCAGCGGGCGACGACTGGCAGGCGCGCTTCGATGCCGAATATGAACCCGGCCTCGCCTGGCTGCCGAACATCCAGGCGGGAGTGCGCTATACCGATCGCAACTCCTCCCGGTCCGATGGCGAGCGGTACTGGAACGCCAACAACAGGGGGGTGTTCAACATCCCCATCAGTCAGGCGCCGCTGGATTACGCCCTTTTCCATTCTGGGTTCCGCGGCGACAGCAACAGGCCCACTCCGACTACCTGGCTCGCACCGACGTTCGACAGCGTTTGGAGCAATCTCACTGAGTTGCGGCAGTTCAACATAACCCGAGGGATTCCCCTCGATCCCAATCTGAACCGATCGCAGAACAACGACACCAATCCGCCGGCGCCGGTACCGACGCGTGACTTCAGCATCAACGAGACTACGCTCGCGGGCTATGGGCAGCTGAGGTTCGACTTCCAGGGCTCGGTGCCGATCGACGGCATTCTCGGGGTGCGCGTGGTCCGCACGGAGGACCGGATCCGAGGGTTCCAGCGGAGACCCAACACAGCCACCCCGGACCCGTTCGACGTCGTTTTCGAACCTTTGGAAATCGAGACGGAGCGCACCAACTGGTTGCCGAACCTGAACATCAACGTCCACTTCACGGAACAGCTGAAACTGCGCCTGGCGGCGACCAGGACCATCACGCGGCCATTGTTCGACCAGCTCAATCCCGGATTCGCTCTCGGCACGCCCAACTGCTCGGACCCCAGCCTTCCCCAGTGCGAGATCACGGGCTCGGGCGGCAATCCCTTCCTGGCCCCGCTGCGCTCGAACAACTTCGATGCCAGCCTGGAATATTACTTCTCGCGGACCGGCTTTGCCTCTGCCGCGATTTTCCGCCGTGACATGCGCGGCTTCATCGTCAATCGCAGGTTTGAGGCCGAGACCGACGAGGCGACGGGCTTGCCGGTGCGGATCGCTGGGCCAGTCAACATCAACAGGGGCCGCATCCAGGGCTTCGAGGCCCAGTTCAGCAGCTTCTTCGACTTCCTTCCGGGGGCCCTGAGCGGGTTCGGCGTCCAGGCGAACGTCACCTATATCGACGCCAAGATCGACCTGCCGCTGTTCTGCCCCCCCACCCTCAATCCATGCGCGCCGACAATCGCCGATCCGAACGCCACCGTCATCCGGACGCGCATTCCCGACGTATCGAGATGGACCGCCAATTTGGTGGGCATGTACGAACGGGGACCGTTCACCGCCCGGCTGTCCTACAATCATCGCAGCGGCTATCCGGAGGGGGCGCTCGACCAGCGCGACGGCAGGTACACACTCCAGGGACGCGGCCGCGCAGGCGGGCGGTTGGACTGGTCGAGCAGCTTCAATGTGAACGACAACCTCACCTTCTTCTTCGACTGGACCAACATGCTCAACAGCCCGTTCCGGTCCGACATCGTGCGCCAGAACTACGTCAACGCCCAACCGACCACATCGGAGGACTACCCCATGGTCGTCCGGTTCAACGAGTCGGTCATGTCGGGCGGGATTCGATTCCGCTTCTGAGTTGGACGGAGAAGACCGGGCGGCCGGGAACGCGGGCTTCCGGCCGCCTGCATTTCAGCTAAAGCGACAAGGTGAGCGAGCACAGCATCCGCAAGATCGTCATCGTCGGGGGCGGGACCGCCGGCTGGATGGCGGCGGCTGTCTTCTCCGCCTTGCTGGAAAAGGGCGCGTTCGAGATCGTCCTCGTGGAATCGGACGAGATCGGCATTGTCGGCGTCGGCGAGGCGACGATCCCGCCGCTCGTCGCCTTCAACAATCTGCTCGGCATCAACGAGGACGAATTCCTCGCCGCCAGCAAGGGGACGTTCAAGCTCGGCATCGAGTTCGTCGACTGGGGCGCCCCGGGCGAGCGCTACTTCCACCCGTTCGGGCCGCACGGGCAGGATCTGCGCGCGGTCCATTTCCACCAGCTCTATCTGCGGGAAAGGAAGAAGCGGCCGCTGCCGGACATCAGGGAATGGTCGATGAGCGGCGTGGCGGCGGAGCTCGGCCGCTTCGCCCGCCCGGGGCCGGACGCGCGGCTGCCTTTGTCGCAGCTCGGCTATGCGTTTCATTTCGACGCCGGGCTCTATGCCCGCTTTCTCCGTTCCTACGCCGAGCAAAAGGGCGTGCGGCGGATCGAGGGCAGGATCGTCGACGTCGCCCTCGACGGCGAGAGCGGCCACGTCCGCAGCGTGACCCTCGCCGGCGGGGCGGCGGTCGAGGGCGAGCTCTTCATCGACTGCTCGGGCTTTCGCGGCCTCCTCATCGAGCAGATTCTCGGCACCGGCTACGAGGATTGGAGCCGCTGGCTGCCCTGCGACCGCGCCGTCGCGGTGCCGAGCCGGCTGCCCGGCCCGCCGGACCCGTTCACCCGCTCGACGGCCCGCGCCGCCGGCTGGCAGTGGCGGATCCCGCTCCAGCACCGGATGGGCAACGGGCTGGTCTATTCGAGCAGCCATCTCGAACGCGCCGACGCCGAATCGCTTTTGCTCGCCAATCTCGAGGCCGAAGCGCTGGCCGAGCCGCGCCACCTCTCCTTCACCGCGGGGCGGCGCAAGCTCGCCTGGAACGCCAATGTAGTCTCGATGGGCCTCTCGAGCGGCTTCGTGGAGCCGCTCGAATCGACCAGCATCCAGCTCATCCAGAGCGGCATCGCCAAGCTGCTCGCTTTGTTCCCGGACCGCCGCTTCGACCCGCGCGAGCGGGCCGAGTACAACCGGCAGATGCAGGACCTGTTCGAGGACGTCCGCGATTTCGTCATCCTCCACTACAAGGCGACCCGGCGAGACGATTCCGCTTTCTGGGATTATTGCCGGACGATGGACGTGCCCGACGGCCTCGCCGCCAAGCTCGAGCTCTGGCGCGCGAAGGGACGGGTGTTCAGGGAAGGGCGGGAGCTGTTCGCGACGGCGAGCTGGGTCGCGGTGCTGCTCGGCCAGGGGATCGTCCCCGAAGAGCATGAGACCCTGGCCGACGCGATCGATCCGGAGGTGGCCGCCGACGCGCTCGAGAAGATGCGGCTCAGCTATCGCCGCATGGCCGAGCACATGCCCGCCCACGCCGACTTCATCGCCCGGGCCTGCCCGGCGTCCTAACGCCGCGCCTGGCCGACCGCTGCGCCGACTTGGGGCGCGTCGCCCCGCCAGTCGAGCCGGGCGATGTGCATGAAGCGGGCGTTGCCGGCCCTGCGGCAGCCGCCGCGCGTCGCCCAGCCGTGGAAGACGAGATAATCCTGGCCCTCCGCCTGGAAGACCATCGGATGGCCGGGGCCGCTGAGGCAGTCGGGGCTCGAGCGGCTGGCGAGGAACGGGTTGGCGGGCGCGTCGGCGCAGGGGCCGAGGGCGGTGGTGCAGACGGCATAGCCGGTCGCATAGGTCGAGAGCCGCTCGCGCTCCTGCCAGGCGAAGTCGCCGGCCGAGTAAAAGAGGAGGTAGCTGCCGTTGGGACGGCGGAGCATGAACGGGGCCTCGATGACGTGGCGCTCCCAGCCGGCGTCGTTCCGCCCCAGAGAGACCGGCTCGCCGACCACGCTGAGCCCGTCGGGCGACAGGCGTTGGCCCCAGAGCTGGGTCGCGGTGCGGGCCGAGGGATGGTTCCCGTCATTCTTGTAATAGAGATAGAGCTGGCCGTCGGCGTCGCGGAAGGGACTGGCGTCGATCGTCCCGCCCAGATCGGTCTGGCAGACGATCGGGCCGTCGCCCTGCGGCTCATAGGGCCCGCGCGGGTCCCGGCTGACCGCGACGCCGATGCATTGCTGGTTGCTGCGCCTGTTGGGAGCGGTGAAATAGAGCAGGAAGCGGTCGCCGATCCTGATCACTTCGGGCGCCCAGGTCGCGCCGGCGCGCGACCAGGCGGGCAGGCGGGGCAGCGCGTCGCGATAGCCGCTGCCGGTCGAGGGGTCGGCGGCGAGCTCCCAGTGGGACAGGTCGGTCGAGAAGGCGACGGGCACGTTGACGCGGCCTTCGAGGATGTTGGTGGCGAAGGCGTAATAGCGGCCGGCATAGGGAAGTACGAACGGATCGGCGAAATCCGTTGGCAGCGCCGGCGGGAACGGCTGCTGCGCGGACGCCGACGCCGCGACGAGGGTGGCGAGGGCGGCGGCGGCGGCTTTGAGGCGGCGGATCGGACGGCGCAATTTCATCTCCTCGCGGGTTCGGTTGCCGGGCCCCATTTGTCTGATTAACTGGGAGCCGCGGGTCAACCGCGCAGAGGATGGCAATGGACGAGGCGAAGCGCAGGGAGTTCGGGCGGCTCGCCGACGGCCGGGCGGTAGAGGCGGTGACGCTCGCCCATCCAGGCGGCATGAGCGTGACGCTGATCAGCCTCGGAGCAGCCGTTCAGGCCGTCGTGGTGCCGGACCGCGACGGGCGAATGGCAGACGTCGCGCTCGGCCATGCGGCGCCCGGGCCGTACGTCGCCCAGCCGCAATATATCGGCGCGACCTGCGGCCGCGTCGCCAACCGCATCGCGCGCGGGCGCTTCACGCTCGACGGCGCCGACTATCAGGTCCCGCCGAACGACGGCGCCAACGCGCTCCACGGCGGCCCCGGCGGCTTCGACAAATTGCTCTGGGAGGTGGTGGAGGCAGGACCCGATTTCGTGCTCTTCAGCCTCGTCTCGCCGGACGGCGACCAGGGCTTTCCCGGGACGATCGAGGCGACCGCCCGCTATTCGCTCGACGATTCCAATACGCTCGCGATCGAGTATCGCGCGACCACCGACCTGCCGACGCTCGTCAACCTCACCAACCACGCTTACTGGAACCTGGGCGGCGAAGGCTCGGCGGAGGGCGCGATGGGGCACCTGCTGACCATCCCCGCCGAGCATTATCTGCCCACCGACGCGGGCGCGATCCCGACCGGCGAGTTCCGGCCGGTCGCGGGGACTCCGTTCGACTTCAGGACGCCGATGCCCGTCGGCGCGCGGGTGCGGGACGCCGCCGACGAGCAGATCCGGATCGGCAAGGGTTATGATCATAATTGGGTGATCGCGCGCGCGGTCGCGGATGCGCCGCGGCTGCTGGCGCGGGTCGAGGAGCCGGGCTCCGGGCGGGTGCTGGAAGTGCTGTCCAACCAGCCGGGCCTGCAATTCTATTCGGGCAATTTCCTCGACGGCAGCAGCGCGGGGAAATCGGGGCGCCCCTACCGGCAGGGCGACGCGATCGTGCTCGAGCCGCAGATGTTTCCGGACACCCCGAACCGCCCGGAATTCGGCTCGGTCCGGCTCGATCCGGGGGAGACCTACCGGAACAGAATCGCGTTCCGCTTCTCGACATCCCCCCGCCGCTGAGCGACTCCAATATCGTCATTCCGGCCTTCGCCGGGGTGACGCGTCGGCACCTGCGCCAGGGCGCCTACGACGCCGGACCGCTCTTCTCGGCGTCCGCGATGAGCACCATCACGTCGCTGATGATGGCGGCCATGGCGGTGCGCGCCGTTTCCGCGTCGCCGGCCTCGATCGCATCGAGCACGGCGCGGTGGGCCGGGAGGCTCGCGGTGCGGCCGTGGAAGCGGTTGGTGAAGCGGATCGACGTGCGCAGCGCGGTCGTCACCAGGTCGCGGAACTGCATGTAGAAGGGGTTCGCCGAGGCATCGAGCACCGCGATGTGGAAGGCGATATCCGCGTCGAGCGCGTCCTCGTCGCCGGCCTCGGCCGATTCCATCCGGCGATAGCCGGCGCGGATCGCGGCGGTCGCGGCGGCGTCGGCGGCGTCGGCGGCGAGCGCGGCGGCGGCGGGCTCGATCGCGATGCGAAGCTCGCTGAACTGGCGCAGCAGGCCGAGCGAGAATTTGCGCTCGAGCAGCCAGCGCAGCACGTCCGGATCGAACAGGTTCCACAAGGTCGCGGGCTGCACCGTCGTGCCCTTGCGCGGCCGCGCGGTGAGCAGGCCCTTGGCGGTCAGCATCTTGACCGCCTCGCGAGTCACCGAGCGGCTGACGTTGTGCGTCTTCGCGAGCTCCGCCTCGGTCGGGAAAGCGCGGGCCTCATAAGCTCCGGTGACGATGTCGCGGCCGACCGCGTCGAGCATCGCATAAGTGAGGTTGCGGCCCCCGCCGCCCGCTCGATGATCGCCGCTGGACATGTGCGATCTATCCTATAATTCCTCGGGGCGGGCGGCAACTTCCGCCTCGCCGGGAGGGACGGGACGTGCAGCTCGCGGCCGACGGGACAGGATGGTGACCGCGCCGGCGAAGCGCCCGTCGATCGTCGGCGAGCGGGCGCCGATCTTCTGGGGCGCCTGCGCCGCGATCGCGCTCGGCGTGCTGCTCCATCTGCCGATGCTCGCCATGGCGCATCGGATGGGCAACCATCTCGTCGGCATGCCCATGGACCCGACGATGTGGTTCGGGATGGTGTTCATCGTCCTCGGCGTGCCCGCCGCGATCTACGGCGCGCTGCCGAAGGCGCGGGCGCCGCACCGCTCCGACGCCGGCACCAGCTACGAGGCGCCGGACACGACGCCGCTCGGCCGCTGGCACGCCGCGGTGCTCGCGGTGCTGATCCTCGGCCTCGTCATCGATGTGATGAAGCCGGCGACGCTCGGCTTCGTGCTTCCGGGGATGAGCAGCGAATACGGCATCTCGCGCGCGACCGTCGCCTGGTTCCCCTTCGTCGCCCTGGTCGGGACGACGGTCGGCTCCTTCGTCTGGGGCTGGCTGGCCGACATTTACGGGCGGCGCGTCTCGATCCTGCTCTCGACCATCTTGTTCGTGGCGACCTCGATCTGCGGCGCGATGCCGGCCTTCGAGCTCAACCTTTTGATGTGCTTCCTGATGGGCTCGTCCGCGGGCGGGATGCTGCCGGTGGTCTACACCCTGCTCGCCGAAGTGATGCCGCCCAGGCACCGATCCTGGGTGCTGGTGCTGGTCGGCGGCACCGGGCTCGTCGGCGGCTATCTCGCGGCGAGCGGGGCGGCCCATGCGTTCGAGCCGGTGTTCGGCTGGCGCGTCCTCTGGCTGCAGGGCTTCCCGACCGGCATCCTGCTGCTGCTGCTCGCCCGCTTCATCCCCGAGTCGCCGCGCTTCCTCGCCGAGCAGGGGCGCACCGCCGAGCTGGCGCGGATGGAGGAGCGCTTCGGCATCGTGCCGCGGGGGCGCGAGCCGGTGCCGCCCGACGCCGCCGTCGCCCAGCAGCGCCACGGCCGGCTGACGCTCGCTCTGGTGATCTCCGCGCTCGCCTGGAGCTTCGTCAATTTCGGGCTGCTCCTGTGGCTGCCGTCCGATCTCCAGGCGCGGGGTTACAGCTCCGAGCTGGCGAGCCGGATCCTCGCCAGCTCGGCCCTGGTCGCGTTGCCGACGGTGATGCTCGCGGCTTTGCTCTACAGCCGCTGGAGCAGCAAATGGACGTTCGTCCTTACCATCCTGATCACGCTCGCCGGCCTGGTCGGCGCGCTGCTGCCCGCGCATATCCTCTCCTGGCCGCCCTTGCTGATCGCGGTGATCGCCATGCTGATCGTCGGCACCAACGGCATGATCGCGGTGCTGCTGCCTTATGCCGCGGAGAATTATCCGCTCGGCATACGCGGCCGTGCGACCGGGCTGGTCGCCGGGGCCAGCAAGTTCGGCGGGGTCGCGGTGCAGGGCTTCGCGCTCGCCGGTCTCATCCCGACGCTCGGCGGCGCGGCGATGGCCCTGCTTGCGCCGATCGGCGTTTCGGCGGCGCTCGTTGCCTGGGCCGGGCGCGAGACTCGCGGGCGCAGCCTGCGCGAGCTCGAAGCGCACGGATGATCGCGGGAGCTTCGGCTTCCACACGCAGGTGAAAACAGTCTATCCGGCCGGTCGAGGAGTGCTGTGATCGTGACGAGCAAGCCGCGCAATGTCTGGAACGTCGGGGCGGAGCTCGGCGAGGGCCCGGTGTGGGTCGAGGACACTTTGTGGTTCACCGACATCAAGAAGCGCAAGGTCCATCGCTGCGACGCGGCAGGCGGCGCCCGGCGGAGCTGGGACGCGCCCGGGCAGATCGGCTTCCTCCTGCCGGCCGAAGGCGGCGGCTTCGTCGCCGGGCTCGAGAGCGGCCTCCACCGCTTCGATCCGGAGAGCGGGGCGTTCGAGCGCCTGGCGGAGGTCGAGCCGGAGCGGCCGGGCAACCGCCTCAACGACGGCGTCGTCGATCCGGCCGGCCGGCTCTGGTTCGGGACGATGGACGATGGCGAGAGCGCACCAACCGGCAGCTTCTACAGCTACCGGCGCGGCGTCCTTCGCCCCTCGGGCCTGGCCGGCATCGCGATCACCAACGGCCCCGCAGTCTCGCCCGACGGCCGCATCCTCTATTGGGTCGACACGGTCGGCCGGACGATCAACGCCTGCGATATCGACTCCGCGGGCACGCTCGGGGAATCGCGGATGCTGGTGAAGCTCGGCCCGAAGGAGGGCTTCCCCGACGGACCGACGGTGGACGCGCAAGGCTGCGTCTGGATCAGCCTGTATTGGGGCTGGGAAGCGCGCCGTTATTCGCCCGGCGGCGAATTGCTCGAGCGCGTCCCCTTCCCGGTCTCCAACATCACCAAGATCGCGTTCGGCGGCGACGATTTGCGGACCGCCTATGCGACCACGGCGCGGCAGGGGATCAAGCCGGAGGCAATGGCGAGGCAGCCCGAGGCGGGCGCCTTGTTCGCGTTCGAGGTGGATGTGCCCGGAATCGAGAGCCCGAAGGCCCGGCTCTGAGCGGCCGGCTCGAGCGGTCAGTCCAGCGCATCAATGCGGGCCCGATCCCAGCATTCGATAGCGCATTTCCAATGCCGTCGTCGAGGCCAGCCGATGAAGCTTAGTCGATCTGACCTGCCCGTTTGAAAAACGATCGAGAAGGGAGTACACTCCCGCCAAACGGACATCGCCAGGTGGGCGCCTGCAAGCAGAACCGGAGTGGGAACTTGGACGTTCGGCCACATTCCCTGAAGATAACCAAGGGGCCAGGCTATCCGCCGGTCGTCCCATGAATAATCTAGAAGAAGGGTTTTCATCAATGTGACCCTAAAGAAACTCCCTACTTACGAGGAAATCAACGGCGGCGCGCACCGCAAACCCGCCTCAATTCTCGGTGCGCCATCCATCGTTCGACATCTGGCCTTTTGGGATGTGCATCCTCGCGAAGCCGTGGAAATGAAAATCGCGGAGCCTCCGACAACGGCGCCACCGCCCGCGCCGGGGCGTCCGCCAGAGTACCAGCCGGATACTCATCAGCAATCTCGACGGACAAGCTATCTCGACTATCTCCGCAAACTCAACGAACGGCTCAAAGAGCGGGCCGATCTAGGACGCGTAGATGCCACTCCGAATCTCGATAGACCGGAGGCGGAGGTAGGGCGCAACTCTGCCGATATCTTTTGTTTTTGGTGGTGCGGATTGCGGATGACGATCCGGCTCGAGATGGAGTCGGAATACGTTACCCTGACAACGATCATCGACCTTTCAGTTAGAGCTCCCGATGACGTGGCCGGGGCTGCTGGGATAAACCCGCAGGTAACCCGGCTCAAGACGACGCTCGCTTCACTGGAGAGGGCCTTTAATGACCTGCATGTGGCGCGGCCGGATCGGTACTGGAAGGCGCTCCGTCGCCGCTTGCAGGCTCGGATTTGGCAGGAGGTCGATTGGTGCCTGATCGATCCCGACGGAATGCTGGACACCAGGCTCGGCCATGTTTTTGCGGATTTCCGCGGACTGATCACCGGCGCGGAGTCGGATCCCGACAGCTCAGAACGTTCGAGGAAGGGGGATCACAAACTTCGGAAGCCGTTTTTGTATGCCGAGCCGGTCGGCAGCATATTGCGGCCGAGGAAACCGGTCCCCGCCGATAGTTGGCGCCGCGACGCGCTCGATAGGCTGTGGCCTCTCATCAAAAGCGAACACATTTCATCGAACTTTGAAGTCAGTGCCAGCGGTTATCTCGACGGCCGCGCGGTGTTCGTCAGCGCTCTCGGGCCGCAGTCGGCGAACCTCGTCAAACGGAGCGGCGGGGCTGACGATTGGACCCCATTGCACTATTATCTCCATACGGCGACCCACGACGAATGGCAGCTGGGCCGTCTCG
>JAXDPC010000078.1:0-7069 GCA_034668525.1 Sphingomonadales bacterium | reverse complement strand
CATTATATCAACCAGGGGTTCTTTGAGGGCCGCGTGGACGATGTGATCGTCGCCTAGCGGTCGTCCGCAGGGGCCCTGCCCGGTCGGGTCTCGCCCTTATCCTGCCGGTCCCTTTCGAGGACCGTCTCCGCGCACTCCCTCGCGTCTCCGCGCCTCCGCGTGAACCGACTATTCCTGTCTTCTGCTCACCCGCTTCGCAGGCGTCCGCACCGTGTCACCGCCCCGCCGGCCGCCGCGCCACGTACACGCACTCCAGCACATACACCCCCTCGTTCGAATAAGACGCCGTCAAACCCACCTGCAGCAAATTCCCCACGACATGCTGCGGCTGGACGCCGTCGGCGCCGTAGCCGTCGGCGGACCACAGGCACTGGCGGTTGGCGGGGCAGTTATAGGTGAAGCCGCCGCGGGTCGGGTAGGCGGCCTCGAACGCCCGCCGGTAGCCGATCTCGTAATTCACCGGCAGCTCGTAGCTGAAGCTCCACAGCACGCCCGGCGCGCGCGACACCCTCAGCACCGACGGCGTCGCGCCGAGCACGCGGAGGCCCGTCGTCCGGTAACGCTGCGGATAGGCCTCGGCCGTCGCGCCCGGCACCCGACCCTGCCGCGCCAGCATCGCCTCCGCCGCCGCGATCGTCGGCGGGCAGTCCGTGCCGGCCGCCGCGGCTCCCGCCGCATTGGCGACAGCCGCCACCGCCACCCCGGCCTTCAACCCCAGTTCCAAGACCCCCATAAATCCTCCCTGCCCGTAGCGCGCCAAGCCTAGCCGCCGCCCGCCCCGAGGCAAGCGCCGTCCACATCCAGCCAGGGAACGATCAACGGCGAAGAAGGCGACCAGCTTGGCAGCGCTCTGCGTTTCGGGACCCTGGAACTCACACGTCGGCCTTTGCCATGGTCGACGGGTAGTCTATTCTGGAGAGCAATGGACGTTCGTTAAGCCAGCAATCGGAGATCTGAATGGATTCCGTGAATAAAGGCACAGGCTGGCACGAACTGCCGAGGCTGGTTTCCACGTATATGATGTGGATCGCCGTCCCGCTCGTTCTTGTCGGAATCGTCGCTGTCGAGCTCGGTTTTTCGTCGTGGCTACCGAACGACGGTGCACTGCACCTGGGATTGCTGGTCACGCTCCTTTTTGCTGTGTTCCAGGTAATGTGGGCCCAGCACGCGGAGGTCAGTACGAAACTGGACGGCACTCGTGATGAGCTTCGGGCCCTCCGTTCTTCAGTCAGAGATGACACCGCGTTGATGAAGATGGAGGTCGCTGTCCTTGAGCTTGAAACGGCGCTGTCTGGCGTGCGTCCGGGCGAGGAAATTGTCATTGAGCACATCGGCCTCGACATGACGTACGCTTGGCATGGCGTAGAAGGTCTGATCCGGCGGTTTCGCTACTCCACAAGGCTTGATTACCGAGTCCTTGTCCTTTCCGACCGCGCCGCAGACGCCGCAGCCTATCACCCCGACATTCGTAAGTGGATGAGCGACGGGCGCTCTCAGATCGAATTCATAAGCCGCAAAAAGGCCGAGCTCGAAGCCACGGTCAATGAGGCCGGCGGCAAGCTCAATTTAGACGTTCGGGACTATTCGGACCTTCCCGTCGTTCACGGCATACGCGTCCGCCGTCCGTTCGATGTCGCGTACGTTGCAATCTGCAGATATGGCGAAACTGGAGACTATGATTGGGCCGGCAATAGCTATCATCGGCTGAGGTCGGCAGCCGCCACTCCCGCGCAAGCAGATCTGATCTCCCTGTTCGAGCGCAGTTTTGAGCACTACTGGGAGCTTGGATCGCCCCGCAACGGATGAACCCGTCCCCGCTGCCCGCGCCTCCGCGTGAACCGCCTTCACCCCCTTTTCGGCGCCCCGCGTCAATCGCGCGTTCACCCGCACGTCCTACAACCCTGTCCTGAGCGTGCCGAAGGATTGGCGAACGCGTCCGCCTCTCCTATCTAGGCAGCAGACAGGTGCCTCGCGCGCGGAGCCCCGAGCCGGGCCCCCGTCGAAGCACCATTTCGATGGGAAGCTTTCATGGCCGACAACAAGACCCCGACCCCAGGATCCGGCAACGACAAGGAGCCCGGCTCCTCCAATCCCTGGGTGAAGTCGCTGCTGATCTGGGTCGGCATCCTGCTCGGCCTGGTGCTGTTCGTGCAGATGGTCGAGGGGTCGCGGACGCCCGCCACCGGCATGAGCTATTCGGAGTTCCTGCGGAAGGTCGACGAGGGGACGGTGAAGCAGGTCCAGATCGGCAAGGAATCGATCCAGGGGCAGCTGACCAATGGCGAGAATTTCCAGACGCATTCGGTGCCGCAGGACGCGCAATTGGTGGCGCAGCTGCGCGAGCGCGGCGTCGCTTTCTCGGGCCAGCCCGAGCAGCAGACTTCGGTGTGGCTGCTCCTGCTCTACCAGTCTCTGCCCTTCCTCCTGATCCTCGGCATCGCCTTCTTCGTGATGCGGCAGATGCAGAAGAATGCGGGCGCGGGGGCGATGGGCTTCGGCAAGTCGAAGGCCAAGTTGCTGACCGAGAAGCACGGAAGGGTGACGTTCGACGACGTCGCCGGCATCGACGAGGCGCGCGAGGAATTGCAGGAGATCGTCGAGTTCCTGAAGGACCCGTCCAAGTTCGCGCGGCTGGGCGGCAAGATCCCGAAGGGGGCTTTGCTGGTCGGCTCGCCGGGCACCGGCAAGACGCTGCTGGCGCGGGCGATCGCCGGCGAGGCGAACGTGCCCTTCTTCACCATCTCGGGCTCCGACTTCGTCGAGATGTTCGTCGGCGTCGGCGCCTCGCGCGTCCGCGACATGTTCGAGCAAGCGAAAAAGAACGCCCCCTGCATCGTCTTCATCGACGAGATCGACGCGGTCGGGCGGCATCGCGGCGCGGGGCTCGGCAACGGCAACGACGAGCGCGAGCAGACCTTGAACCAGCTGCTGGTCGAGATGGACGGCTTCGAGGCCAATGAAGGCATCATCATCATCGCGGCGACCAACCGCCCCGACGTGCTCGATCCGGCCTTGCTGCGGCCGGGCCGCTTCGACCGCCAGGTCGTGGTGCCGCGCCCGGACATAGAGGGGCGCGAGAAGATCCTCGCCGTCCACATGAAGAAGGTGCCGCTCGCCCCCGACGTCGATCCGCGCACCATCGCCCGCGGCACGCCGGGCTTCTCCGGCGCCGACCTCGCCAATCTCGTCAACGAAGCCGCCCTCCTCGCCGCCCGCAAGGGCAAGCGCCTGGTCGCCATGTCCGAGTTCGAGCTCGCCAAGGACAAGGTGATGATGGGCGCCGAGCGCAAGTCGATGGTGATGACCGAGGACGAGAAGAAGGCGACCGCTTACCACGAGGCCGGCCACGCCCTCGTCTCGCTGCATGTCCCCGGCTGCGACCCGCTCCACAAGGTAACGATCATCCCGCGCGGGCGGGCGCTGGGCGTCACCTGGAACCTCCCCGAGCGCGACCGCTATTCGATGACGATGAAGCAGATGAAGGCGCGGCTCGCCTTGTGCTTCGGCGGCCGCATCGCCGAGCAGCTCATCTACGGCGAAGAGGAATTGAACACCGGCGCCTCCAACGACATCCAGCAGGCGACCGACATGGCCCGCGCCATGGTGATGGAATATGGGATGTCGGAGAAGCTCGGCTGGCTGCGCTACCGCGACAATCAGGAAGAGGTCTTCCTCGGCCACAGCGTCGCGCGCAGCCAGAGCGTCTCGGAGGAGACCGCGCGCCTGATCGACCAGGAGGTCCGCCGCCTGATCGAGGAGGCCGAAGGCGCCGCCCGGCGCGTCCTCACCGAGCATCTCGACGAGCTGCACCGGCTGGCTTCCAACCTGCTCGAATATGAGACGCTCACCGGCGAGGAGGCCAAGAAGGCGATCCGCGGCGAGGATATCGGCCGCGGCGACGGCTCCTCCCAATCGCCATTGCTCCCCGTCACCGGCTCGTCGATCCCTTCGACCCGCCGCCCGCGCGGCGGCATCGGCGGACCGGCACCCCAGGGCGCCTGAGGGGCGCCCGCCTAGCCTGCGGATGCGCTTGGGACTGCCGGTCTCGGCCGGACGATGCCGACGAAATCGCGCGGGATCGCGAGCACGTTCGTGCCGATTTCCGGCTCGTGGCCCGCGCATATCTCGAAATCGAACGCGCACGCTGCGAGTTCGCAAAACAATATGAGTTGCGACTGCCCGATGGCTGCGCCGACGCACGTTCGCGGTCCGAATCCGTACGGCACGTAGCAACCCCTCGCGGAGCGACTGCGCGGCTCCTTCCACCGGTCCGGGTCGAACTGCTCCGGCCGGTCCCAGAATTCGGGCAGCCGGTGCATCGCATAGGCGCTCAGATCATAGGTGTCGCCCGCCGCGACGCGCACATCGCCGATTTCGATATCCTGTTTGGCGACCCGGCGCGTCACGAGCGGAAATGGCCACAGCCGCATCGCTTCCTTGATGAAGCGCACCGTGTCCGGCAGGCGCGGCGCAGGATCCGAGTAGAGCCGGCTCGCATCCAGGGCTTCGAACTCGGCGCGGATGCGCCCACGCCACTCCGTCCGGCGGAGCATCTCGATGAGAATGCAGGCCGCAACGGCGCCGGGGGCGGTGGAGACCGCCGCCAGCAGCGTCATGACCAGATAATTGATCCGGGTCGGGCCGAGTCGGGCGCTCATCTCGAGAAGGGCCTCGGCAAAGTCCTCTCGCGGCGGCGCCTTCCCGCGCCTCCGCCTGCGCATCTCGCGCGCGATCGCGCGGCCGGCGCGCAGCTCGATCCAATAGTCCAGGATCGCGCGGAAGCGGGGCGCCTCGCCCCGCACCGCATCGAGTTGGCGCCGCAGCCTGACCTCCTGATGGGCGAGGAGTGCGCGCTGGCTGGCTGGCGCGTCTGCGTCGATGACGATCTCGATGAGCGGTTGCGAGACAGCGCGCGCAACGAGCAGGCTTAGATCGACGCGGCTTCCCGCCTGCATTGCGATGGCCGCTCGCATCTCACGGTGGATCCGGGCGAGATGCACCGGCGCATTCAGCCGCCGGCTCTGCTCCTGGAGCAGATCGCGCACGTCGCTCCACGCGATCGGACGACCGCCTGCTCCGTCGAACGGCGAGGCGGGGACCTCGAGCTTTTCGGCGTTTGCGGCATCGACTTTGAGCGACAGGGAAGGCTCGAATATCCCCAGGGAGCCGTCGGCCGACCTCAGCACGGGCCCTTCACGGCCGACCCGCTCGAGAAGGAGCTCGACGGCGCTTCGAGGAACATCCGGAGGCCTGCCGAGGGTAGAACGATTGGAAGTCAATCTTTCTACCCTCGGAGTGTTCGCCTGACAGGGATCAGAATTCGATATATTGGGGCCAGGCAGGTCCCCAGTTACAACGGCCGCGAGGCCGAACGTTCAAAAGGACACGAGTCGCCACACGGGCAGCGCGTAAGATCTTAGCCATTCTTACCTCCCTTTGAGGCCTGAATCACTATCAACCCGCCGCGAACATGTATAGAGAAATGACTCCCATCGGATACCTGCTGGCGCGGGCGGTGACTTTTGGCAGATGTATACTGCGGACCACCTTGTCTGGCTGGACGATGCCGCCAAGGATGAGCGGGGCTTCCGCTGGATGTCGGCGCGCGAGCTTTGCATCGTCGATGCCGAACTCGCGCGGTCGCTCTTGAAGAATGAGCATGACGGCCTGATCGAGCATTCGGACTTCTTCGGGCCGACCGAAACGGCGCTCAGACCGCGTGCTGCGCAAGTGGCGATCGCTCGCGAAGTCCACGCACTCGTCCAGGCCCATCAGCGAAGCGTAGATCCCGCCGCAAGCGTCGAGCGGCTCGGACCGAGCAGCGATTGGCCGGCATCGGGCAATCTGCTCATGCTCGAGATGATGCGCCCGGTCATCGCCTCTTCCGGCCGCTCGCCTGCCTTCCATCGCGCGGTGAACCGGCTCGTGGCGAGACGGATATTGGGCCGCTTCGATCGCCCGCGGGGACGGGTTGCGCGCCTCGTGGACCGCTTCCGCTTCGCGAATGCGGTCGTCCGGGAAGCCGCCGATTTGCGACCTCGGCAACCGCCTGCCGACATTCTCGACCTGCTCGCCGGGGATGGCCGCCGGATGAGCGACGAAACGCTCATCCACATCTACGCCGCTTTCCTGTTCGCGTTGGTGAGCTCGGTCGGCCTCACCCTCGCCTGGGCGGTCATGCTCGCCGTTCGCCACGGCAAAGCCGGCGCTCCGCCGCGCCACGTCGTGCAGGAGGCGCTTCGTCTGTATCCGATCACTTGGCTGCTCGAGCGCAGCGCGTCGCGGGAAATGGACATCGCCGGCGAGCGGGTGGGGCCTGACACGGCGATCGTCATCAGCCCTTATGCAGTCCACCGGAATCCGCGTTATTGGCCCGAGCCGACCTGCTTCCTTCCCGAACGCTGGGCGGGGAGGATCGATCGGCGCGCGTGGATCCCATTCGGCGCGGGCAGCCAGAGCTGCGTCGCCGGGTCGCTCAGCCTCGAGCTAGCCGCCGCGACCCTCGAGGCCCTGCTCGCCCGGCCGGTGAGCGTGGAGGAGAAGGACGCGCGGCCGTCGATCGGCGCCGCCCTGGCGCCGGGCCGTTTCACCCTGTTTCGCCGCTGACGCTCAGGCGAGCACGCCGAGCGCGAGCAGGAGCAACAGGAACAGGAACGCCGAGATCAGGGCGAAGACGAGCAGGGCCGCGGTCCGCCAGACCGCGCCGAAGCGCGAAAGCGCATAGGCGCCCTTCAACTGCCGGTAGATGTGGACGGGCGGGGCGATCACGAACAGGAAGTTCAGGAGGCCGCTGTTCACGCCGATGGCGCGCACCACCACGTAGGCGATCAGCAGCATGCTCATGAAGCTGATCGAATAGGTCACGAAGACGAGGTGGTCGTAAGCCTTATATTCCCTCCGGTAGCGCCGCCGGTGGAGGAAGAGCAGCCAGACGAAAGGCAGCGAGATCGGGATCAGCGCCCAGGAGAATTTATAGGCGTTGTTCTGCAGCTTGTAGGCGAGCAGCGAGCGGTTCTCATTGGCCTTCTTCAGCCCCTTGTCCAGGCGCGCCCAGCCCGTATGCGGGTCC